>NZ_JBTOPV010000029.1:0-53558 GCF_055284355.1 Pseudomonas sp. HP_01
CGGATCGCGTTTAAATAGTGGGACCGGCTTTAGCCGGTAAGGCGTCGGGCGTTACACCCCGAAATTGGAGGTGTACATGCTGGCTTCTTCCCGGCTAAAGCCGGTCCTACTGACGGATCGCGTTTAAATAGTGGGACCGGCTTTAGCCGGTAAGGCGTCGGACGTTACACCGCAAAATTGGAGGTGCCCATGCTGGCCTCCTCCCGGCTGAAGCCGGTCCTACTGACGGATCGCGTTTAAATAGTGGGACCGGCTTTAGCCGGTAAGGCGTCGGACGTTACACCGCAAAATTAGAGGTGCACATGCTGGCTCTTTCCCGGCTAACGCCGGTCTCACTAATGCGCGCAGCTCTTTCAGTTAGCCTTAAACAACGCCGTCTGCCCTTCAGGTGAGGTGAAGATCGCGTCGCCGTTGTGCCCGACGTTTTTCACTTCAACCAGGCGTTGATTCAAGCCTTCCGGATGACGCTTGGTAAGGTAATCGAAATAGTTGTGACCACGTGCCAGACGCTGCGGCCCCTGGGCTTCGGCACCGCAATCCTTGTCCAGCGCCGGATGGTCCGGATCGGTGTCCAGCGCGCCCAGCAGATAAGTAATGTCCCGCTTTACGTACGCAGCCTCCAGCTCAGCCGGTGTTTCCTTGCCGGCATAGGCGGGCAGCTTGTTCAGGCCGTACTTCCATGTGTCGAAAGTCGGGCAGCTTGCCGCATCAACCGGCACAGGCCGAGTCGCATCGAAATACGCATACGAGGATGGGTTGGCGATCACATAGCGCAGCTTGATGCCTTCCTTCTTCAGCAATGCATCTTCCTTGCCGCCAATCATTGCGTAGCGCTGCACCACTTGAGCACCGCCCGAATGGCCAGCGATCACGATCTCCTTCAAGTTGGGAAACAGCTTGCTGTCACTCAAACGTTTGAGGATGTGATCGATGACCACAAAAGAGCTGACCGGCTTGGAGCCCAACGACTTCTCGCCCGCCATCCAGTCATTGGTGTGCCAGCGCAGCACCGATTCGGGCAGGCGGTGCTGTGCAATGTCTTTCTCATCGAGAAATTGCGGCGCGATCAGCAGCGTTTTCGAGCGCTGGCGTGACTGGTTGGCCGCACGCTCGACACTGCGCAGGTAGGTTTGCGCGTTGCGCAGCCGGCCGTGAAAAACGATAACGACCCGCTGGACCTGCGGGCTGGGACGAACCCAGCTCTGGCTCAGGCCGAGCGTGGCCTGGGTCGTCCCGTTGATCTGCAGCCGGTCCGGGCTGATGGATTTAACCGCCTGATCCGCTGCATGAGCATTGAGGCTCATCAGGGTGCCCAACAACAGGATCGAAAGCGGTTTCATCATGTGATCAGAGGCTCTTGGCGGCGAACGTATCGCATTGGTTGATTTGTCCTGCGGCAAAACCTGTCTTGAACCAGCGGACCCGCTGGGCAGAAGTGCCGTGGGTAAACGAGTCTGGCACGACCCGGCCCTGACCCTGTTGCTGCAAGCGGTCGTCGCCAATGGCGTTGGCGGCGTTCAGCGCCTCTTCAATATCACCCGGCTCCAGCCAGTTCAAACGCTTTTGTGCGTTGTTGGCCCAAACGCCTGCCAGGCAGTCAGCCTGAAGCTCCTGACGCACCAGCAAACCGTTGTCACCTTCCATTTTCATACCGCGTTGGCGGGCGGCGTCAACTTTAGCCGAAACCCCCAGCAAGGTCTGCACATGATGGCCAACTTCGTGGGCAATCACGTAAGCCTGAGCGAAATCTCCCGCCGCTTTAAAGCGCTGACTCATTTCACGGAAAAACTCCATGTCCAGGTACACGCGCTGGTCAGCCGGGCAGTAGAAAGGGCCGCTCGCCGAAGACGCCGAACCACACGCCGATTGCACCCGACCGCTGAACAGAATCAGGGCGGGTGCCTTGTACTGGCTCCCCATTTGCTGGAACACCTGCTGCCACGTGTCCTCGGTGTCGCCCAGGATCGCGCGCACGAAGTCGGCCTGCTCGTCATTGGCCGGTGGCGCCTGGCGCGTTTGCGGATTGACCGCTGCGGTCTGCTCCGAACCCATCTGGCCGGTGATCTCACCCAGAATCCGCATCGGGTCCTGCCCGGTCAGCAGGCCGATTGCGACGATGATCACAATCCCGCCAAGCCCCAACCCCTTGCCGCCAATGCGCATCCCGCCGCCACCGCCACCCCCGGAATCGCCACGTGCGTCCACGACGTTGTCACTGCGACGTCCTTTTTTCCATAGCATGGGGGAATCCTCTTTTTGGTCGTGTGGGAAGTGTAGACGGCGGGCGTGCGCCGTCTGGTCTGCTGGACTAAGAGAGGAGGGGAGGGGGAATAGTTCGCGAATCGGTTCTTCAGAGGTATCGCTGACCTGCAAAGCTTGTTGATGGAGGTTGGCAGCTCAGTACCTTCATTTTAATTTTTCAATCTGCGGAGAAGTAGACCCATGCCAAGGCAGCGCCCTTTGAGTGCACTAATGAGGCGCACGAAAATAATAGAGTAGTCCGCTACTCACACCGATGAGAATCATCGAGCCGTAAATTATGCGCACTCCCCATATCATTCGGGCATCAGATATGCATCTGCAGTCATTTAGGTAACTTTCAATTATTTCTATCTTTCGGTAGCAAAAAATCGTCATCGTCAAGATGGTCGCAATCATCCAAAAAGACATTGCCAGTGAAAGTAGGCCGATCAAGTAGTGCATGGGTGAAGCAGCTCCAAATTTCTTCCCTAATGAGGGTCAAAAGATCTCGCAGAGCACTGTCAAGCTTGTTCAGTCTAGGGAGAAATAAACCCAAGCTAAAGCGCCGCCGTTTGCATATGAGAAAAGATAGAGCGCCTGAAGTTGAAGCCTGAGCGCCGAAGACAACCGCTTATCTGCATCGGGAGGTATCTCACCCCGACTGTTCATAAGCTTATGCATGATGATGATCATCGCTAATCCATTCAGCCTCATCTGCCTGCCAATGAGGCCCCCGCCCCACACGCTTTTGTTCCACTGGACAAGTTTTACGTCTGATAGCCGTTCCTCCATAGCGGCTAACTTATTGAGCTGGAAGTAAATCATTATGATGATGTTGACGAATATGCTTCCAAATACCGCCATCACCCACCAGACTTTCTCGGGCATAATTATTTTATTAGCCAGGCCAATATAGCCAAGCAGGTACAGTTAACGAAAAGCCAGCTGTAAATTCCCCAGATCCACCTTTTCAGGCGAAGAGGAATACGGTAGTGAGCATCTTGAGTCGAATCGCCTCGCCGGTACATTGCGCTCGGAAAGGTGATTGCCATCAGCACCATATTAAATCTCATGTGCCTGCCAATTATTCGTCCCTGCCAAATCGCTCTGAAATAATTGATGCACCTGCAGTCAGATAGTAGGTGCTCAAGATGTTCTATGTTTTTGTAGGTAAACCATTACGATGATATTGGTCCACATCGAAAGTAATAAGATAAAACATGATGTGCCTAAAACGATGAAGTGCATTACGGAATCCAGTCGTAGATTAACTATCCGTGATATTTACCAATGTTTTCACCGAGCAATCCCCCAGCGTATCCCTCTATGCCAAGTTAAGAGCGTTTAAAAAAATTTTATCAAAAACGATAGTGCCATCAGCGATGTGAGGTTAAGAAAAAGAGAGATGTGGAGTCCCCACATCCATCGTTTTAAATGACGAGGAATACTCTGGTGGGCATCTTTCATTGCTTCGCCTCGAGCGTACATAAATCCTGGCATTGAAATAACGATGAAAACCATGCCGAGTCGCATAAGTCTGCCAATTACTCCACCTCCCCAAAGGCTTTTCGTGTTAATTACGCATTTGTTGCCAGACAAACATCGTTCGAGGAAGTCTAGGTGCTTGTGCATAAACCCTAGTAGAAAAAAAAATGTTGGTCCACGCCGAAATCGTTAGGATCAATCCAACTTGACCGTAAGATGAGGTAGGCATAATGGGCTCCCATTCATCAATAGATGCAATGTATCCCAAGTGATCCCCCCCCCTATCCGTGAAGTTGGCGCGGCCCGTGACTGCTCACAATTCAACAATTCAGGAAGTCAACTCCGTGTTTGAGATTTCGAAAGAGCCGACTTAAACTATCAGTTGAGTAAGCCGCACTAGTGAGGCGCGCGGAAATAATAGAGTAGTACCGCACTCATGCCGATGAAAACCATCGAGCAATAAACGATTCGTACTCCCCACAACAGTCGGGGAGGCAGTTTGAGAAGTTTTGCTCTCGGAATACGCTCCTGTCTCCAAAAAATTTCAGGTGCGACGGCAACTAGCGTTACGAAATTTTCTCTCATTTTTCTGCCAAGAAAGCTGTCTCCGTAGAACTTCTTGTTCACGGCAATCATTTTGATATCGCATAGGTAGTCTTCGATCTTTTCCAAGTATATGTAAAAGAATATATAGGAGCACGCAATGTGAGCGGCGATCATCAGTAACATGATGAGTGAGAGCAATCCCGTTGGTATATCGTCCGTCATGGCATCCACTCATAGAGATATTCCCCAGTAATTTCGCCGAAGAATTCACCAATTAGCCCACCGCCGTATCCGCCCACGACGCCTCCAACGATTCCGCAGCCGATCACGCCTATCCCGGACGTCAGGCCTCCCAAAACGATGGCGCACGCCGTGGTTCCTGCCGATGCACCTAATTCTCCACCGAAGTACCCCGTCAGTGTGCTGCCGAGAAATTTGCTACTTTCAACGTACCGGGCTTTTCGACAAAACTCCTCTCGCCCCGTCGAACATGCCTCCTTGATTTCAAGGCCTGCTGAAATTGCATTCAGCCCAATCCCCACAGGCGTCCCGAATTTCAGCAACTTCGCCACTCTAGCGATCCGCCCAACCCGCTCCGCATACCCCTGGATCTCGCCCGTATGCAGATAACTCTTGGTCGACAACCCCAGCATCTTCTTCAGCGGGCCCTTTTTCCGTAGCCCGGTGCCCCAGCGAGCAATGCCTTCCAGTTGCTTATCAAGCGTGGCAAACAGCGCTCGTCGCTGGTTGATGAACTCTTGCCGGGCAATGGGTGTTCCGCGCGCCAGCGACAGTTTGTAAAGCCGCTCGATCTCTTCCAGGGTTTTCTTCACGCCCTCCAGGTGCTTGCCCCAACTCCCGGTGGCAGCGCCAATACCCAGCGATCCATAACTGAGCATGTTCTGCAGCAAGTCGTAGTTCTCGATGAGCTGGCTGCCCGCGCCTTTCACTTGACGATGGACGTTACGCGCCAGGTTCATCAGTTAGGTTTCTTCGGCTGTCAGAGTGCCGTTTGAACCGTCGCTGACAATCACCAGTTGGCCTGGCATCACCACAACGTTTCGAATGTGCGCGTTAAGCACATCGAACTTCGCACCCCCGCTCACCCGTGCCTTGAGTGTGAAATAGGTCTGTATGCGGTCATTGATAAACACATAGGGCTTGGACACGTGCTGTCCTCAACTAAAGCGCTTGTTGGCGATGCGGTCCCAGCCGCCGACTACATTGCCGGCTGCCGCCCCGTCGCTGCGTTTCTGCTGGGTGTACAGAATGCGGACGCGGCCGAAGTTGATTTGCACGTGTTCCAGGGGCTCGCCGCTTTCACCGCTTTGGCTGAAGTCAGAAATGATGACTTCTTCGAGGCGCACTTCGTAGTACTTCAACTTATCTCCACCGGCGCGGTAGAGGCACAAGGTCAGGTCCTTGATGTGCGTACCCGCGCAACTGGCTTCAAACAACGCAGCGCTGGATTTATCCAGGCGCTTGCTGAAGCTGAAGTCGCTGAGGCTGGCCCGACCCGAGCCCGCGCCGCCGTTTGAGCTGGCGGTGGCCGAAGTGCTTTGGCTGACGCCGAAGTCGTAGGCCACTATTTCGATCCAGCCCTTGTTGCGCTCATCCAGCGACTCGCCGTCGATCCCGTCCAGCCTGATGAATCCGTCAAATGCCATGCCGCGTGTCCTTGCTGAGTTCAGGTCCAGCAAGGATAGGGAGCGTATTCGTGGCTTTGAAGCGTCAAGAGGGGGGGCAAAAGTACGATTCGGATTGGTCCTACGCTGGAGCCATAGCACGTCTTACGGAAGATTCCGTCACGGGTGATGTTCGCGGCAGTGATCGGTCGAAAAGGTGGGAAATAGCCGTATTCGCTGCTGGCGCAGAGGGTGCGCGCCAACAGCTAAAACCACATGGGTTAGACCCTCGCCGTCTGCTTCTCGGTGGTCTCGACCGGCGAGGCATCGGCGAAGTGGTTCACCTGGCGCAGGGCCTTGAAGCCAACCATCCAGGCGCCAACGACACCCAGTGTGCACAGGCCGCCGATGATCGCAGCGGGCACGGCACCCCACAGCGCTGCGCTGCTCCCGGCGCGGAATTCGCCCAGCTCGTTGGACGAACCGATAAACAGCATATTCACCGCATTGACCCGTCCGCGCATGTCGTCCGGCGTCGAGAACTGCACCAGCGTGGAGCGAATGTAGACGCTGACCATGTCCGCCGCACCGGCAATCATCAAAGCGAGCAGCGACAGCCAGAACAGGGTCGACAGGGCGAACACCAGATTGGCGACACCGAACACCGCGACGGCGATGAACATGACCAGACCGACGTGTCGATCAAAAGGCCGGAAGCTCAGGTACAGACCGGTGCTGACCTCCCCCAGACTCATTGCACTGCGCAGCGCGCCCAGCCCTTGCGGCCCCAGGTGCAGCACTTCATGGGCATAAATCGGTAACAGCGCCACCACGCCGCCGAGCAGCACGGCGAACAGGTCCAGGGAAATGGTGCCGAGGATGATCGGCCGCGAGCGGATGAAGGCGATGCCCGCGGTAAAGCGCTTCCAGGCCGTGGACTCGAGAATCTGCTTCTTGCCGGCATAGAGCACCGGCACGCGGATCAGCAACAGCACGCCAGCGATGAAGCTGGCCATGCACACTGAGTAGGTCAAACCGCCGCCGCCCGCTGCATATAAGCCGCCGCCGACCAGAGGCCCGGCGATGGTGGCAATGCGCATGATCATGCTGTTGGTGGCGATGGCCGAGGCGAGTTTTTCACGCGGGACGACTTGTGGCAGCAGGCTCTGCAGCGCCGGGCCGGTGAACGCCCGCGCGCAACCGAACAAGGCCAGGGTGGCGTAAATCAGCCGCGTGTCCTGATGGTGCGTGACCGAGAACAGCATCAGCATCAGGCTGCACACCGCTTGCACCGACCAACTGATGGTCAGGATCATCTTGCGATCGTAGCGGTCGATCAGGTCGCCGGCCGGCATCAACAACAGCAGCATGGGAATGAACTGCGCGAGACCCACATACGCCAGCGAAATCGGGCTGCGAGTCATGTCGTAGACCTGCCAGGCGACGACCACTGCCTGAATCTGCATGGCGAAAACGGCAGCAAGGCGCGCAGTCAGGAAGGCGAAAAAACCGGGCAGCCGCAGGGCGCTTTTAGCGGAGGATTCAGAAGGCGGGGCGGGCGATTCGGAGCTCAAGGCAAGGCATCCATCGAAGCGAAAGACGGCCGAGAGTTATACACCGGTCTGGCGCGGTTCGCCGCTAGCTGTCAGGAATTTAATGATGGATGGTGCGGGATATGCTGCGGGCGCATGGAGATAGTGTGGGCGTTTGCAATTACCGCTATTCCCGGCTGAAGCCGGTCCCACTCAAACACCCTCTCCAGCTGAAGCCGGTTCTGCTGACACCTCGCTCTGCAGGAGCCGGCTTGCTGGCGAACGCGGAGTGTCAGACACATAGATGTCGACTGACGCCATGCGTTCGCCAGCGGGCTGGCCCCTACAAAATGGGTTGATGCGAAGAACTTGCCAGAATCGCCTTCAGCGGCGAACCAGCAACACCCCCGACTCCATATGATGGGTGTATGGAAACTGATCAAACAATGCGCAGCGCTCGACCCTGTGGGTGTCGTGCAGCTGTGCGATGTTCGCGGCCAGGGTTTCCGGGTTGCACGAGATGTACAGAATGCGTTCGAAACGCCGCGTCAGCTCACAGGTGTCCGGGTCCATGCCGGCGCGGGGCGGGTCGACGAACACGCTGCCGAAGTCGTAGCTTTTCAGATCGACACCGGCCAGACGACGGAACGGGCGCACCTCATTCAGGGCTTCGGTCAGCTCTTCCGCCGACAGGCGCACCAGCGACACGTTATCCACCCCGTTGTCCGCCAGGTTACTCAATGCTGCATTGACCGACGTCTTGCTGATCTCCGTCGCCAGCACCTTGCGCACGCGGGTCGCCAACGGCAGCGTGAAGTTGCCGTTGCCGCAATACAGCTCAAGCAAGTCGTCATCGCGATCGCCCAATGCCTCGTACGCCCAACTCAGCATTTTCTGGTTCACCGTGCCGTTAGGCTGGGTGAATGCGCCCTCCGGCTGGCGATAGCTGAACGTGCGACCAGCGACATCCAGCTGCTCAGTCACGTAATCGCGACCGATCACCAGACGCTGCCCTTTCGAACGACCGATCACGCTGACCTTCAAATCAGCCGCCAGTTGCTCAGCCTCGACTTGCCAGGCGTCGTCCAGCGGGCGGTGATAGCACAGGGTGATCATGCCGTCGCCGGCCAGCGTGGTCAGAAAATCCACCTGAAACAGCTTGTGATTGAGCGTCTTGCTCGCCTCCCAGCGATCCCGCAACACCGGCATCAGCGCGTTGATCTGCTGGCTGGCAATGGGGAAGTCGCTGATCAGGATCGGCGTGTGCTTGTCGCCCGGCGCGAACATCGCGTAGTGACGCTTGCCGTCGTCGCGCCACAGGCGGAATTCGGCGCGCAGGCGGTAATGCTCGCGCGGCGAATCGAAGACCTGAGGCTCGGGCGCCGCGAAAGGCGCCAGTAGCTCGCGCAGGCGCGCGGCCTTCTCATCGAGCTGAGCGGTGTAGCTTGCAGGGTCGAACGTAGAACTCATGGATAAAAGCCCAGCTTGATCACGAACAGAATCGACAGCACGACCAGCGCCGAATTCAGCTCGCGGCCCCGGCCCGACAACAGCTTGATCACGGTCCAGGAAATGAAGCCAAAGGCGATACCGTTGGCGATCGAATAGGTGAACGGCATGGCCAGCGCGGTGATCACCACCGGTGCTGCTTCAGTGATGTCGTCCCAGTTGATTTCGGCAAGGCCCGAGGTCATCAACACGGCCACGAACAGCAGGGCAGGGGCGGTGGCGAATGCCGGAACGCTGCCGGCCAGCGGTGCGAAAAACAGCGCCAAAAGAAACAGCACGGCAACCACAATGGCCGTCAGACCGGTTCGCCCGCCAGCGCTCACGCCCGCAGCCGACTCGATGTAACTGGTGGTGGTCGAGGTGCCCAGCAGAGAGCCGGCCATTGCCGCGGTACTGTCGGCGATCAGCGCACGGCCCATCTTCGGCATGTGGCCGTCCTTGCCCATCAGGCCCGCGCGCTTGGCGACGCCGATCAGGGTGCCGGAGTTATCGAACAGGTCGACAAACAGGAAAGAGAAAATCACGCTGACCAGGCCGATGTTCAGTGCGCCGGGGATGTCCAGCTGCAGGAAGGTCGGTGCCAGCGAGGGCGGCATCGATATCACGCCGCCAAAGGGCGAGAAACCCATGACAATGGAGATGATGGTGACGGCCAGAATGCCGATCAGCACTGCGCCGCGCACTTTCAGGGCCTCCAGCGCCACGATCAGCGCGAACCCCAGCGCCGCAAGAATCGGTGCCGGTTTGGCCAGATCGCCCAGGCCGACCATAGTGGCCGGGTTAGTGACGACGATGCCGGCGTTGTGCAGCGCAATCAGCGCCAGGAACAGGCCGATACCGGCGGCAATGGCCGAGCGCAGCGGCAGCGGGATGCTGTTGATGATCCATTCGCGTATGCGGAAGATCGACAGCAGGAAAAACATCACCGCCGAAATGAACACCGCGCCCAGCGCCACTTGCCAGGTGTGGCCCATGTGCAGCACGACGGTGTAGGTGAAGAAGGCATTGAGGCCCATACCCGGCGCGAGGGCGATCGGGTAGTTGGCGATCAGGCCCATGACGGTGGAGCCGATGGCGGCGGCCAGACAGGTGGCGACGAAGATCGCGCCCTTGTCCATGCCGGTCTCGCCAAGGATGCTCGGGTTCACGAACAGGATGTAGGCCATGGCCAGAAAGGTCGTGACCCCGGCCAGAATTTCGGTGCGCACATTGGTGTTGTGTGCCCTGAGTTGAAACAACCGCTCCAGCATTTAAGGCTCCCCGGTGACGCTCCGCGTCATTTATGTAGTCGACTGAAACAGCAAAGCACAGCTCACCGAAACGGCTTGCACAAATTCTGCCAGTTGCAAAAAGCCGCGCATCATACCAGCAGCTCCGGGCGATGGGGCCTGGTGCTTGTCGTCGGATTGCAAATGTCCGAATTGGCTTGCCCCAGGCAGGCGCACCGCTGCGTCAAAACGCCCGTCATAAACCCTGAACGTTTCCGAAATCGCGCAAGTCGTACTCCTTAAGACGCAGATCACTGCGCTGATCGAGTACCTACCGTGAGGCTTCCCATGAGTGCAACCAATGAACAGGCGTTCGCAGGGCATTCCATCGCCCTGACGTTGAACGGCCAGACCCGACAAGTGGACGTACAGCCTTGGACCACGCTGCTGGATCTGCTGCGCGAGCAGCTCGATCTGGTCGGCACCAAAAAGGGCTGTGACCACGGCCAATGCGGTGCATGCACCGTGCTGCGCGACGGCAAGCGCATCAATGCGTGCCTGACCCTGGCGATCATGTGTGACGGCGCCGAGCTGACCACGATCGAAGGGCTTGCAGATGGCGATACGCTGCATCCGATGCAGCAAGCGTTCATCAAGCATGACGCTTTCCAGTGCGGCTACTGCACGCCCGGCCAGATCTGCTCGGCGGTGGGCCTGGCCAACGAAGGCCGCGCCAGCACCGACGATGAAGTGAAAGAACTTATGAGCGGCAACCTCTGCCGTTGCGGCGCCTACAGCAACATACGTGCGGCGGTGGTGGAAGTCTTGCCATCCATGAATGCCGCGCCGGATCAGGGAGGGCGTGGCCAATGAATCCCTTCAGCTACAGCAAGCCGTCCGACATCGCTCAGGCGGTCAATCTCGCAGGTCCTGGCAGCCGATTCATCGCTGGTGGCACGAACCTGCTGGATTTGATGAAAGAAAACATCGCTCGCCCCGAGCACTTGATCGACATCACCGGGCTCCCGCTGAAAGATGTCCGCGCAACCGACAGCGGCGGCCTGATGATCGGCGCGCTGGTGAGTAACGCCGACCTGGCGTGGCACCCGCTGATCGAGCGTGACTATCCGCTACTGTCCCAAGCCATTCTGGCCGGCGCTTCGCCGCAGTTGCGCAACATGGCGAGCACGGGTGGCAACCTGTTGCAGCGCACTCGCTGCTACTACTTCTACGATTCGACCGTGCCGTGCAACAAGCGCGAGCCTGGCACTGGCTGCCCGGCCAAAGACGGCCTGAACCGCATTCACGCGATTCTCGGTGCCAGCGATGCCTGCGTCGCGACTCACCCGTCGGACATGTGCGTTGCGCTGGCTGCGCTCGAAGCCCGCGTTCACGTCCAGGGTCGTGCCGGTGCCCGGGTCATCGAGTTTGCTGACTTCCACCGCCTGCCCGGCGATGCGCCCCAGCGCGACAACCAGCTTGCCGACGATGAACTGATTACCGCCGTCGAACTGCCAGCTCCACGTTTTCAGCAGCACAGCCATTACCTGAAAATCCGTGACCGCGCGTCTTATGCCTTTGCCCTAATCTCGGTGGCTGCGGCCGTTGAGCTCGATGGCGACGTGATCCGTGATGTGCGCATCGCCCTGGGTGGCGTGGCACACAAGCCATGGCGCGACACGGCCGTCGAGCAATCGCTCAAGGGCCTGCCGGTTTCCCGGGAAAACTTTGTTGCTGCTGCCGACGCGATGCTGCGCGACGCTCAACCGCTGGCGCACAACGCTTTCAAGATCAAGCTGGCGCGCCGCGCGATCGTTCGCGCCTTGAGCGACGCCACCTTGGGAGGAACTGTTTAATGAACGCCAATACACCCACCCCGGGAAAGGCCTCTGCGCTGGGCCAACCGATGGACCGCGTCGACGGACGCCTGAAAGTGACCGGTCAGGCCCGCTACGCCGGTGAATACCCAGAGGCCGGCTTGCTGCATGCCAGCGTCGTGTCCAGCACCATCGCATCGGGCCGCGTCGTGCGCATCGATGCTTCACAAGCGCTGGCGGTACCTGGCGTGGTGGCGGTCATCGACCACACCAACCGCCCGCACATCGCCAGTTATGACGAGGACTATCAGGACGCCGACTCGGCGGAAGGTTCGCCGTTCCGCCCGTTCTACAACGACCACGTGCTCTACAGCGGCCAGCCGCTGGCATTGGTCGTGGCTGACACCCTTGAACTGGCGCGGCATGCCGGCTCCCTCGTGCGCATCGAGTATCAAACCGAGTCGCACCAGACCGACCTCAGCGTCGGCCAGAGTGACGCCCACACGGCACCGGCGGAAACACCGAAGCCGCGCGGGGATTTTTCGGGTGCATTTGCCCAAGCTGCGGTGACGGTCGACACCCACTACAGCACGCCCAACGAGCACCACAACCCGATGGAGCCCCACGCATCGACGGTGTTCTACAAGGCTGATGGCAGCCTGGAGATCCACGATAAGACCCAGGGTACGCAGAACTGCCAGGACTACCTGCACAGCGTGTTTGGTCTGGAGAAAGAAAAGATCCGCATCCTCGCTGCCTTCGTCGGTGGCGCGTTCGGTTCCGGCCTGCGTCCGCAATACCAACTGCCGCTGGCCGTCATGGCGGCGTTGAAGCTCCAGCGTTCGGTGCGTCTGACGCTGACCCGTCAGCAGATGTTTACCTTCGGTTACCGCCCGCAGACCCTCCAGCACATGCGTCTCGGTGCCTCGAAGGATGGCAAGCTGATGGCGATCGCCCACGACGCGATCGGCCAGACGTCGCGCTTTGAAGACTTTGCCGAGCACGTCGTTGAATGGAGCGGCATGCTCTATCAGTGCGACAACGTGGCATTGAGCTACAAGTTGGCGCCGCTGGACGTCTACACGCCGCTGGACATGCGCGCACCGGGCGCTGCTTCCGGCATGGTCGCGCTGGAATGTGCGATGGACGAGCTGGCCATTGCGGCCGGCATCGACCCCGTGCAATTGCGGATCGTCAACTTTGCCGACAGCAACGGCAACGAGGGCAAGCCGTACTCCAGCAAAGAACTGCTGGCCTGCTACGAGCAAGGCGCACAGTGCTTTGGCTGGAGCAAGCGCAACCCGGAGCCGCGCAGCATGCGTCAGGGTCGTCAACTGGTCGGTTGGGGCATGGCCGGCGGTGTATGGGAAGCCATGCAAATGCCGGCCAGCGCCAAGGCCAGTATTGACAGCAGCGGCAAGATCACTGTGAGCAGCGCCACCACTGACATCGGCACTGGCACTTACACGGTCATGACTCAGATTGCCGCCGAGGCAGCGGGCGTAAATCCTGAAGACGTCACCTTCGTGCTGGGCGATTCGTCGCTGCCGACGTCGCCGTTGCAGGGTGGCTCGTTCACCGTGTCTTCTGTGGGTACGGCGGTGCAGCAGGCCTGCCGTGCGCTGCGCGCCAAGCTGCTCGACGCCGTGCGCATGGCGCATCCGCAATACGCGGTGGTGGACATGGCCGATGTCGGTTACGGCGACGGCTACCTGTTGATCGACGATCAGCGTTTTGCCTACGCAGACATCGTCCGCGAGTCCTCTCACGAGACGCTGGAGGTGCAGATCGACGCCAAGCCTGACGACAAGCGCGAAGGCTATTCGACGGCGACGCACTCGGCGGTGTTCGTTGAAGTGCTGGTGGATGAAGACCTGGGCACCATTCGCGTCAATCGCGTAGTGGATGCTGTTGCGGCGGGACGGGTGGTGAACTCGAAAACCGCACGCAGCCAGATTCTCGGCGGCGTCGTCTGGGGCATTGGTCAGGCTCTGCAGGAAGAGAGCCAGACCGACCACACCCTCGGGCGCTTCATGAACCACAGCCTGGCCGAGTACCACATCCCGGTGAACGCGGACATCGGCGAGATCGACGTGCTGTTCGTGGAAGAGAACGACAGCATCGTCAACGACCTGGGCTCCAAGGGTGTGGGCGAGATCGGCATCGTCGGCGTGGCCTCGGCCATCGCCAATGCGATCTACCATGCCACGGGCAAGCGCGTTCGGGAATTCCCGATTACGCTGGATAAGGTGCTGTAACCGACTCGGTACCTTGCAGGAGCGCGCCTGATCGTTCCCACGCTCTGCGTGGGAACGCCTCCCCCGGACGCTGCGTGTACCTAATGACGCAGAGCGTCATGAACTGCATTACCACGCGGAGCGTGGGAACGATCAGACCGTCATCAACTTCGTTGCCTCGCAGAGCATGGGAACGATCATCTGCTGCTGAACCCCCCCTTATTGAATGTCGCCCCAGTGCAAGCACAGGTCGCGCTGGTGCGCTTGATGCTCAGGCCTGCTGCGTACCTTGCATCAACGCGGCAGCCATCGAATTGCCGTGGGTCTTCACGCCTTGAAAAACTGCCGAAAAGAGCTGAATAAAATAACGAGCCGACCCGAGGAGCACCCATGAACTCATTTATTCGTCATATCAGTTGCGCTGCGTTGATGCTGAGCAGCACCGTCCTGCTGGCAGCGGAACCCGCCAAATGCCAGAACGTGCGCATGGGCGTGGTCAACTGGACAGACGTCGTTGCCACCAGCGCGGTGGCCGAAGTGCTGCTGCAGAACATGGGGTATGAGGTCAAACAGACCAGCGCCGCCCAGCAAATCGTCTTCGGCGGTTTGCGTGACGATCGGCTTGACGTGTTCATGGGGTACTGGAAACCGGCGATGGACAAGAACATCGCGCCGTTTGTGGCGGCCAATCAGGTCAAGGTCCTCGACGTACCCAGCATGAGCGATGCCCAGGCAACCCTGGCGGTGCCGGATTATGTGGCATCAGGCGGGCTGAAAACCTTCGGCGACATCGCCAGGTTCAAGGACAAACTTGGCGGCAAGATCTACGGCATCGAGCCCGGCACCGGTGCCAACGCCAACATCAAGGGCATGATCGAGAAGAACCAGTTCGGCCTCGGCGGCTTCCAGCTGGTCGAGTCCGGCGAGGCGGGCATGCTCGCGGCGGTGCAACGTGCGATCAAGCGTAATGAATGGGTGGTATTCGTAGGCTGGACGCCGCACCCGATGAACATCAACATGAAGATCGCCTACCTGACCGGCAGCGAAGACGTGTTCGGCCCGAGTGAAGGGGCGGCGACCGTTTCAGTCGTAACCGCGCCGGATTACGCGTCCCGTTGCCCGAACGTCAGCAAGCTGATGAGCAACCTGAAGTTCACCGCCGCTCAGGAGAGCCAGATGATGGTGCCGATCATGGACCGCAAGGCGCCGACCGACGTTGCCCGCCAGTGGCTCAAGGATCATCCGGAAGACATGAAGCGTTGGCTGGATGGCGTGACGACCTTCGATGGCAAAGACGCCGCCGCCGCCGTGCAAGTGGCGGTGAACAAGTAACCAAGCAGGCCTGGCCAAGGGCTCGGGCTGGAGCCGCCAATGCCTACGTCTTACCCGCTGTCCTCCGAAATGTCCGAGTTTTTGGCCAAAACACTGAGCTTCAGCAGCGCATCCGAGGACATCAATGAGCAGCGCCGCGCGTATTCGCGGATGAGTGAAGCGTTCACGCCCCCCCGTCCGGCGCACCTCGATGTAGGGGATTTCTCCCTCGGCGGCGTGGCGGTGCGCAGTTACCGGCCCCAGCGGCTTTCCCTTGAACATCCGGCGCCGTGTGTGATGTACATCCACGGCGGCGGCTGGGTCGTCGGCGATCTCGATTCTCACGACTTTCTGACCGCTGCCCTGGCGGCCGACCTCAACGCGGTGGTCGTCGCCGTCGATTACCGGCTGGCCCCTGAACACCCGTTCCCTGCGGGATTCGGTGACTGTCTGGCGGTCTGGCACGCCTTGCAGATTCAGGCGCAGCGGCTGGACATCGACCCGCGCCGCATCGCCATCGCCGGGGACAGCGCTGGCGGCAATCTCGCCGCTGCAGTGTGTCTCGCATTGCGCGATTCCGGTGAGCCTCAGCCGGTCGGGCAGGCGTTGATTTACCCGGAACTGGGGGGGGCAAACGATTTTCCCTCGCGCCGTGAGTGCGCGGACGCACCGCTTCTTTCCACTGGTGAGCTGGCATATTACCGCCAGCTTTACATGGCGGAGGCCGAACAATCGGCTTATGCCCGGCCACTCAAGGCCGGTGATTTCCATGATCTGGCGCCTGCGTTCATCGCCGTCGCGCAGTTCGACCCCTTGCGTGATGACGGCATCGCCTACGAGCGCTCGTTGCGTGAAGCGGGCGTGCGCACCGAGTTCAATCCCGGGCTCGGGCTGCTTCACGGTAGTCTCAGGGCCAAAGGCCAGGTGCCGGAAGTGGACGCGCTTTATCAGCGACTGATTTCCGCACTATTGGGCTTTATTCGCGATCCGCTGTAGGACCTCTTGCTTCGACGCTGTAAGGGCTAAGCTATGAATCCGCCCACTCTGTTCTGCTTCCCTCTAACTGCACCGCTCTGACAGGTGAGTCAACTCGCCACGCGACAAAAGACCACGCAGAGCAAGTGCCGAAATGGGACTACTCTTTCAATGTCAGCTGACCTGGATCAATACCTTGGCGTGTTTTGATCGAACT
The DNA here is from genome assembly GCF_055284355.1 of Pseudomonas sp. HP_01. Lineage (NCBI taxonomy): Bacteria > Pseudomonadati > Pseudomonadota > Gammaproteobacteria > Pseudomonadales > Pseudomonadaceae > Pseudomonas > Pseudomonas sp. HP_01. The sequence continues at coordinate 16,704 of NZ_JBTOPV010000029.1, forward strand.
GGCCGCCTGACGCATCTCCCCCGGTTGCCGACCTGAGCACGAAACCACGAGAACAAACGCCACACCTCGTACTCAATACACCGTGGGGGCAGTCGCTGCAGGCCCCGAGTCTGAAGCCAGTTCCACCTGATAGAGGAAGACCTATGTTCGGTTTAGAGGCGCTCGATCTCGCCCGAATCCAGTTTGCGTTCACCGTTTCATTTCACATTCTTTTCCCGGCCATCACCATCGGTCTGGCGAGCTTTCTCGCGGTGCTGGAAGGCTTGTGGCTGAAGACTCACGACAACACTTATCGCGACCTCTATCACTTCTGGTCGAAGATCTTTGCCGTCAACTTCGGCATGGGTGTGGTCTCGGGTCTGGTCATGGCCTACGAGTTCGGCACCAACTGGAGCCGGTTCTCTGACTTCGCCGGTGCTGTGACCGGGCCGTTACTGACCTATGAGGTGCTCACGGCGTTCTTCCTCGAAGCAGGCTTCCTCGGCGTCATGCTGTTCGGCTGGAACCGCGTCGGCCGTGGCTTGCATTTCTTCGCTACGTCCATGGTGGCTGTCGGCACACTGATTTCGACCTTCTGGATTCTGGCGTCCAACAGCTGGATGCAGACCCCTCAGGGCTTCGAGATCATCGATGGCCGGATCATCCCGGTGGACTGGTTCGCGGTGATCTTCAACCCCTCGTTCCCGTATCGCCTGATGCACATGGCAATCGCCGCGTTCGTTTCCACGGCGTTCTTCGTCGGCGCATCGGCGGCCTGGCATTTGCTGCGCGGCCGTGACAATCCGGCGATCCGCAGAATGCTGTCCATGGCCATGTGGATGGCGCTGATCGTTGCGCCGATTCAGGCAATGGTGGGCGACGCTCACGGCTTGAACACCCTCGAGCACCAACCGGCCAAGATCGCTGCGATCGAAGGTCACTGGGAAAACGTCGGTGACGAACCGACCCCGCTGATTCTGTTCGGCATCCCGGACATGAAAGAAGAACGCACCAAGTACGCGGTCGAGATTCCCTATCTGGGCAGCCTGATCCTGACCCACAGTCTGGACAAGCAGATCCCGGCGCTGAAGTCCTTCCCGCCGGAAGACCGTCCGAATGCGCTGATCGTGTTCTGGTCGTTCCGCGTAATGGTGGCGCTGGGCCTGCTGATGATCGCGGTCGGTCTGTGGAGCGCCTGGTTGCGCTGGCGCGGCGGGCTGTACACCAATCGCTGGTTCCTGCGTCTGGTCATGTGCATGGGCCCGGCCGGTCTGATCGCGATGCTGGCGGGCTGGTTCACCACCGAAATCGGGCGTCAGCCCTGGGTGGTCTACGGGATCATGCGCACGGCGAATGCCGTGTCCAGACATAGCGTTGAGCAGTTGAGCATCACCCTGGTGTTGTTCGTCGTGGTGTATTTCCTGCTCTTCGGCACCGGCTTCGGTTACATGATGCGTCTGGTGCGCAAAGGGCCTAAAACCCATGAAGGTGATACTCCGGCACACGGCGGACCAGGGCAGAAACGCACCCCGGCGCGTCCTCTCTCTGCTGCTGATGAAAACAGCACGGACCACCGCAAAGACAGCCTGACTGAGGGGAACTGAGCCATGGGTATCGATCTTCCACTGATCTGGGCCGTGATCATCATCTTCGGCGTCATGATGTACGTCATCATGGACGGCTTCGATCTGGGCATCGGGATACTGTTCCCGTTCATGAAGGACAAGACCGACCGGGACGTGATGATGAACACCGTCGCGCCGGTCTGGGACGGCAACGAAACCTGGCTGGTGCTCGGCGGCGCCGGCTTGTTCGGCGCTTTCCCGCTGGCTTACTCGGTCGTGCTCGAAGCGCTTTACCTGCCGCTGATCTTCATGCTGTTCGGGCTGATCTTCCGCGGCGTGGCATTCGAGTTCCGCTTCAAGGCCACTGACGTCAAGCGGCACCTGTGGGACAAGGCATTCATCGGCGGTTCGCTGGTGGCGACATTCTTCCAGGGCGTGGCACTGGGCGCGTACATCGACGGCATTCCGGTGGTCGACCGTGCCTACGCCGGCGGTGGGCTGGACTGGCTGACGCCGTTCTCGGTCTTCTGCGGTCTGGCCCTGATCGTGGCGTACGCCTTGCTCGGCTGCACCTGGTTGATCATGAAGACGGAAGGGGCGTTGCAGAAAGCCATGCACGATCTGGCACGACCTTTGGCCCTCGCCACGCTGGTGGTGATGGCGATCGTCAGCCTGTGGACGCCACTGGCCCACCAGGCCATTGCCGATCGCTGGTTCAGCCTGCCAAACCTGCTGTGGTTCATGCCGGTACCGGCACTGGTCCTGGTAACGATGTACGGCTTGTTCAAAGCGGTGGCGCGCAACGCCAACTACGCGCCGTTCCTGCTGACGCTGGTGCTGATCTTCCTGGGCTACAGCGGTCTGGGCATCAGCTTGTGGCCGAACATCATTCCGCCAACAGTGTCCATCTGGGCGGCCGCATCGCCGCCACAGAGTCAGGGTTTTATGTTGGTCGGTACGCTGTTCATCATTCCGCTGATCCTGGGTTACACGTTCTGGAGCTACTACGTATTCCGCGGCAAAGTCACCCACGAACACGGCTATCACTAGCAGCACGGGCCCCCGGTTTGTCGCCGGGGCCTGACTGCGGGAGAAGAGGGTTTAGCGATGTCGGTTAAAGAATCTGTTCAGCACGAGGCTCATCCCAACGATCGCCGCGATTTTGAGCGCGAGGTTGATCCAGCGAAGGGTAAGCCCCTGTGGCAGCGCATCGGCTGGCTGTTGATCATCTGGACCGGCAGCGTGCTGGCGCTGTTCGTGGTCGCCATGCTGCTGCGCATGTTCATGACAGCGGCAGGCATGAAGTCGCACTGAGTGTTTCCGGCTCGATAAAAAACCCGCTTCTGCGGGTTTTTTTTGGCCGCACATCTGAAGTCACGTAGACAAGCGCGTCGAGCTATTTGCGCGCCTTGAGGATCACAAACTTCGGCGTCGCCGCCACTTGCTCCACGCCCCGGAACAACCGCGCCAGTTTGCTGTGATAGCCCAGATGACGGTTGCCAACGATGTACAGCGCGCCGCCGGTGACCAGCGCCGTGCGCGCCTGCTGGAACATCCGCCATGCGAGGAAATCGCCGACCACTTGTTGCTGATGAAACGGCGGATTGCACAGGACGACGTCCAGCGAATCGGGTTCCTGTGCGTCCAGTCCGTCGCCTGCCTGAATGACTGCCGGCCGCTCGCCGAGGGCCAGTCTCCAGTTCTCCTGCGCCGACTGCACCGCCATGAACGACTCGTCTACCAGCGTGTAGTGCGCGTCAGGGTTGTCCAGCGCACTGGCGATGGCGAGCACGCCATTGCCGCAACCCAGGTCTGCGACCCGCGCCGCGCCCAGGCCCTTGGGCAAGTACGGCAGGAAGGCCCGCGTGCCGATGTCCAGACCGTCACGGCAGAACACGTTGGCGTGGTTGATCAACTCGATCTTCGGCTCGTCCAGCGTGTAACGGGTGGGGTAGGGCGAGGGCTGAACGGTTTTGGCTTCAGGGGTGCAGAACAGCAGTCGCGCTTTTTTCACAGCAAGCGATGCCTGCACGGGGCCGATGTATTCTTCCATCAGCTCGCCAGCGGAGCGGGGCAGGTGCTTGATCATTCCGGCAGCAACGACTTTGGCGTTTGGCGCCAGTTGGTCTTGCAACCGGATCAGTTGCTCTTCCAGCAACGCGAGGGTCTTGGGCACGCGAATCAGCACCCAGTCGAAGGGGCCGGTCAACGGCGCACTGGCGGGGATCACCGGCACGGCGTCATAGGTCAGGCCGTTGCGCACCAGATTCTTTCCCAAAGCCTGAGCGCCGAGGTACGAATCCGTACTGCTGAACACCGTCGCATGGGGCGCGAGGCTGGTGGCGAGGGCGCCGAAACTGTCGTTGAGCACCAGCACCCGCGTTTGCAGCGTCACGCCCTGTTCGGCGACGTGGTTGAGCAGATATTCGTCGGCAGCATCGAAGGCCTGCAAGGGCTCATCTGACTGTTCCGGCTGGCGGATCAGGTCGAGTTGGGCAAACGGGGTGGTCAGCAGGGGCATGGGCGGAGCAGTTCCAGTCGTTGATGGCGCGACCGGCGTGTTGGCGGGAGTTGCGCCTGCGCCGGCGTGTCCAGGTTCGCGAAGCCGGCGATTTTACGTGTTTTTGCCTGCGCTCACCGGGCTTTTCGCCCTTGCTTCCCCCCTGTGTCTAGATCACCCCGTCTTTCGCCGCCTGGACCACTGCCGACATCTTGTTGCAGGCGCCGATCTTCTGGATGGCTTTACCAACGTGGAAGTTAACGGTGCGCGCTGTGACATCAAGGATCAACGCGACTTCTGCTGCTGTCTTGCCCGTAGCGGACCACTTCAACACCTCCACCTCTCTCATCGTCAGGCCCTTATAGGTCAGCGTCTCCTTACTCGCCTTGCAGTCTTCCCCCAGTGTTTGAGTTTCCATAGCGTGCCTCCGTGCTCAGTCTTGATCGTCCTGATCGAAGTCTAGGAAACAATCACGGCTTTGAATGGAGCGTGCCTGGCCATCGCCTCGAGGTGCCACCAGACGGGCTGCCAGCATGATTTTAAAATGCTCGTAGAATCAATGGCTTATACAGATTAAGTGTGTAGACACGAACCACTTCGCGATAACGCCGATAGCGAAATACTCTAAAAATTGCTCAGTCCGTTGCGGATATCACTACAAACCGACGGTGTTTATCGCGGCGGGTTTGCGGGACACTGGTCACCCTTTTTGTGAGACAGGAGCCAGGAGCGCCCCATGACTGCCAGTGCAGAGAAATTCACCCGGCAAACGCTGCTGGACGTTACGCCGCTGACTCCCAGTCTCTTTACCTTTCGTACCACACGCGATCCAGGTTTCCGCTTCACGGCGGGACAATTCGCACGTCTGGGTGTTACCAAGTCCGACGGCACGACGGTGTGGCGCGCCTACTCGGTGGTGTCCTCGCCCTTCGATGAATTCCTCGAATTTTTCTCCATCGTGGTGCCCAACGGCGAATTTACCAGCGAGCTGAGCCGACTTCGTCAGGGTGACACGCTGATGGTGGAGAAACAGGCGGTGGGTTACCTGACCCTGGATCGCTTCACCGATGGTCAGGACCTCTGGATGTTGTCCACAGGCACCGGTGTGGCGCCCTTCCTTTCGATCCTTCAGGACTTCGAGGTCTGGGAAAAATTCGAGCGGATCATTCTGGTGTATAGCGTCCGTGAGTCCCGGGAACTGGCCTACCAGCAGCTTATCGCCGAGCTGACCCAGCGCGAATACCTAGCCGAGTACGCACACAAGTTCACGTTCATCGCCACAGTGACGCGGGAAGCGCATCCCGGTGCGCTCAACGGACGGATTACCACGCTGATCGAGAACGGTGAGTTGGAGAAGGCGGCCGGTGTCGCGCTGACACCCGAACATTCACGGGTGATGATCTGCGGCAATCCACAGATGATCGAAGACACTCGCGCAGTGCTGAAAACTCGCGACATGCGCCTGGCGTTGACGCGCAAGCCGGGACAGATTGCGGTGGAGAATTATTGGTAGGTTGATACAGCGGTGCGATCGCAAGACCCATGTGGAAGCGAGCAAGCTCACCCCCACATGCTATGACCGGCCTTAAACGAACCGGTCAGGCGTCACCGGCAGTGGTGCAGCGGGCTTGTTGTTCTGTTCTTTCAACAGGTCGCGGATTTCGCCCAGCAGCAGCTCTTCCTTGGTCGGGGTTGGAGGCAGGGTGGGTGCCTTGGCCTCTTCACGTTTCAGGCGGTTAATCGCCTTGACGCCCATGAAGATGGCGAATGCCACGATGATGAAGTCGATCACGGTCTGAATGAACTTGCCGTAGGCCAGCACCACCGCAGGGGCTGCCCCTTCCGCAGGCCTCAGCACGACTGACAGATCGCTGAAGTCCACGCCGCCGATCAGCAGCCCGAGGGGCGGCATGATTACATCGCCTACGAACGACGAAACGATCTTGCCGAATGCCGCGCCGATGATGATACCGACGGCCATGTCGACGACGTTTCCTTTTACGGCAAAAGCTTTGAACTCGCTTAGTACGCTCATGGGTGTATTCCTTTGTTACAGATGTGAGTGGTAAATGCAGTGTAAGTCAGCTAGCTGCATCTCGCTTAATCCATGCAATCGACCGGGTACGTTCCGGTAAGTTTTATTTAATCCTCCAAAAGCATGCATGCCTGCTAGGGCTGCGCCCGACGGTTTGACGCATCGGGTATGATTGCCCCTTTTTTACATCGGGGGTGTCATGGCCAAGGCCAAACGCATGTACGGCTGCACCGAGTGCGGTTCGACGTTTCCCAAATGGGCCGGCCAGTGCAGCGAATGCGGCGCCTGGAACACCCTCGTTGAAACCGTGATCGACAACAGCACGGCCGCTGCGCCCAGCGGTCGTTCCGGCTGGACCGGCCAACAGGCGCAGATCAAAACCCTGGCCGAAGTCAGTGTCGAAGAAATCCCGCGTTTTTCCACCAACTCCACTGAACTGGACCGCGTTCTCGGCGGCGGCCTGGTGGATGGCTCGGTGGTGCTGATCGGCGGCGACCCCGGCATCGGCAAATCGACCATTCTCTTGCAGACCCTTTGCGCCATTGCCGAGCGCATGCCGGCGCTGTACGTCACCGGTGAAGAGTCGCAGCAGCAGGTCGCCATGCGCGCCCGTCGCCTTGGCTTGCCCCAGGACAAACTGCGGGTCATGACCGAAACCTGCATCGAAACCATCATTGCCACGGCGCGCATCGAGCAGCCGAAGGTCATGGTGATCGACTCGATCCAGACCATCTTCACCGAACAGCTGCAGTCAGCGCCCGGCGGCGTATCCCAGGTGCGCGAGAGTGCTGCGCTGCTGGTGCGCTACGCCAAGCAGAGCGGTACCGCGATATTTCTGGTCGGCCACGTCACCAAAGAAGGCGCGCTGGCCGGGCCTCGCGTGCTGGAGCACATGGTCGACACCGTGTTGTACTTCGAGGGCGAGTCCGATGGCCGCTTGCGTTTGTTGCGCGCAGTGAAAAACCGCTTTGGTGCCGTCAACGAATTGGGCGTCTTCGGCATGACCGACAAGGGGCTTAAAGAAGTCTCGAACCCGTCGGCGATCTTTCTCACCCGCGCGCAGGAAGAAGTCGCGGGCAGTGTGGTCATGGCGACATGGGAAGGCACCCGGCCGATGCTGGTGGAAGTGCAGGCGCTGGTCGATGACAGCCACCTCTCCAATCCGCGTCGCGTGACGTTGGGGCTGGATCAAAACCGGCTCGCCATGTTGCTGGCGGTACTGCACCGCCACGGCGGCATTCCCACCCATGACCAGGACGTGTTTCTCAACGTCGTGGGCGGGGTGAAAGTGCTGGAAACCGCTTCCGACCTGGCCTTGATGGCCGCCGTCATGTCCAGCCTGCGCAACCGTGCACTGCCGGGCGACTTGCTGGTGTTCGGCGAAGTGGGCTTGTCCGGCGAAGTGCGCCCCGTGCCCAGTGGTCAGGAGCGACTCAAGGAAGCGGCCAAGCACGGCTTCAAACGCGCCATCGTGCCCAAGGGCAACGCCCCGAAAGAGTCGCCGCCTGGCCTGACAGTGATCGGTGTGACGCGCCTCGACCAGGCGCTGGACGCGTTGTTCGAGTAAGGCGGCGTGGCCTATAGATGTATCAGCGCACCCAGCTCGCGCTCCAATTCATCGTGATCGGCAATGTTGAGTTCGATCAGTCGACGCAGGTGCGTCACTGAATCGAGCTCAATGTGCTTGCACACAAACCCCAGGTGATTGTGATCATCGTGGGTCAGCTGCACTTCCATCACGACGTCTATACCGTCCTGCAACTCGATGTCGACCATGAATCGCTCGTTGGCATCGCCCTCCCAGGGCGAGGGCTTTTCGATCAGCAGCCCCTTGAGCGACAGGTCGATCAGTTGAACCGTCCAGGTCTGGTCGCCCTGGCTAAGTTTGGTTTTCGCGTCGAATGCAACGCGTTTGAAGCGACGACGTTCTTCGTGGTTATCGGTCATTACGCAACTACTCCTTTAGCGCCTCTACGGCCCGCTGCGTTGACTATAGGACAAATATCGCGCTAGACCATTGTGGGGGTAGCCTTTCGCTCCGGCGGCGCTAAACTCCGCTTGCTGAATAAAAATAAGTCCACTCAGTTGGAATCGAAAAAAAATGAAAAACAATAATGGTCTGCTGCGCCACGTGCCCTGGCTGATGGTTGCGATCCTTGGAGCATGGGCACTGGGAGTGGTTGCATTGCGTCGCGGGGAGGCGATCAACGCACTCTGGATTGTGGTCGCCGCAGTGGCCATTTATCTGGTCGCTTATCGCTACTACAGCCTGTTCATCGCAACTAAAGTCATGCAACTCGACCCGACCCGGGCCACCCCCGCGGTGCTCAAGAACGACGGGCTCGATTACGTTCCTACCAATAAACACATTCTCTTCGGTCACCACTTCGCCGCCATTGCCGGCGCCGGTCCTCTGGTCGGCCCGGTGCTCGCCGCGCAGATGGGCTATCTGCCCGGTACGCTGTGGTTGATCGCCGGTGTCGTTCTGGCGGGTGCGGTTCAGGACTTCATGATCCTGTTCCTTTCCACGCGCCGTAACGGACGCTCCCTGGGCGACATGGTCCGCGAAGAAATGGGCCGCATTCCCGGCACCATCGCGCTGTTCGGCTGTTTCCTGATCATGATCATCATCCTCGCGGTGCTGGCGCTGATTGTCGTCAAGGCATTGGCCGAGAGCCCATGGGGCATGTTCACGGTCATGGCGACGATTCCGATCGCGATGTTCATGGGCATCTACATGCGCTTCATCCGCCCGGGCCGCATCGGCGAGATCTCGGTGGTGGGCGTCGTGCTGTTGCTGCTGTCGATCTGGGTCGGTGGTCTGGTGGCAGCGAGTCCGGAGTGGGCGCCGATGTTCACGTTCACTGGCGTGCAGATCACCTGGATGCTGGTCGGCTACGGTTTTGTCGCGGCCATGCTGCCGGTCTGGCTGGTGTTGGCGCCTCGCGACTACCTGTCCACGTTCCTGAAAATCGGCACCATCATTGCGCTGGCGATCGGCATTCTGATTCTGGCGCCTGAGCTGAAAATGCCTGCGCTGACGCAGTTCACCGACGGCACCGGTCCGGTCTGGAAAGGCACCCTGTTCCCGTTCCTGTTCATCACCATTGCCTGTGGCGCGGTATCCGGTTTCCACGCGCTGATTTCCTCGGGCACCACGCCGAAGCTGCTGGATAACGAAGTCAACGCCCGTTACATCGGTTACGGCGGCATGCTGATGGAATCGTTCGTGGCGATCATGGCGATGGTCGCGGCTTCGGTCATCGAGCCAGGCGTGTACTTCGCAATGAACAGCCCTGCGGCGATCGTCGGCTCCGACGTCAACTCGGTCGCGCAGATGGTCAGCAGTTGGGGCTTCCTCATCACGCCGGATCAATTGACCGCTGTGGCGAAGGACATCGGCGAAAATACTGTGCTGGCACGTGCCGGTGGTGCGCCGACTCTGGCAGTGGGTATCGCGCAAATCCTGCACCAGGCCTTCCCGGGTCAGAACACCATGGCGTTCTGGTACCACTTCGCGATTCTCTTTGAAGCGCTGTTCATCCTGACCGCAGTCGATGCCGGTACCCGTGCCGGCCGCTTCATGCTGCAGGACCTGTTGGGCAGTTTCGTGCCTGCGCTGAAGCGCACCGAGTCCTGGACCGCCAACGCCATCGGCACCGGTGGCTGCGTCGCGCTGTGGGGGTATCTGCTGTATCAGGGCGTGATCGATCCGCTGGGCGGGATCAACACGTTGTGGCCATTGTTCGGTATCTCCAACCAGATGCTGGCAGGTATTGCGCTGATGCTGGCGACGGTCGTGCTGATCAAAATGAAGCGTCAGCAGTACGTCTGGGTGACCATCCTGCCGGCCTCGTGGCTGCTGATCTGCACTGTCACGGCAGGCTTCATCAAGCTGTTCGACCCGAGCCCAGCGGTAGGCTTCCTGGCACTGGCGAAGAAGTACAGCACGGCGGCAGATGCCGGTCAGGTGCTGGCCCCGGCCAAGACCATGGACCAGATGCAGCATGTGATCTTCAACGCGTACACCAACGCCACCCTGACCACGCTGTTCCTGTTCGTGGTCCTGAGCATTCTGTTCTATGCGCTCAAGGTCGGTCGTGCGGCGTGGGTCAAGAAAGAGCGTACCGACAAGGAATCGCCATTCCAGGCCTTTCCGGAATCCCACTGAGTGCGCTGTAACGCGAGGAACTGTTTATGTTCAACGATCTGAGTCGCCTGGGTAAGTATCTCGGTCAGGCCGCTCGCCTTATGGTGGGCATGCCGGATTACGACAACTACGTTGAGCATATGCAGAAGACCCACCCGGACAAGCCGGTGATGTCCTACGAAGCGTTCTTCCGGGAACGCCAGGATGCACGTTACGGCGGGAAGGGCGGCCCCAAGTGTTGCTAATGACTTGACCCGTGGTCATGTAGGAGTGGGCTTGCTCGCGATGCGTTAATTCAGTCGCTGCTGTACTGACTGACATTTCGAATCGCCAGCAACCTCACTCCTGTTTTTTTTCAGCAATCGAGGTCTTTTTTTTGTTCACACCTATCCCCGTCACCATCCTCAGCGGCTTTCTCGGCGCCGGCAAAACCACCTTGCTGCGCCATCTGCTCAAGGAGGAGCACGGCCTGAAGATCGCCGTGATCGAGAACGAATTCAGTGATGCCGGCGTCGACACCCAGTTGCTCGGGGACGAGCCCGTGCAGGTGATGACCCTGTCCAACGGCTGCGTCTGCTGCACCATTCACACCGACCTGACCAAAGCGCTGTATCTGCTGCTGGAGCGCCTCGACAGCGGGGAGATCGCGTTTGATCGGCTGGTCATCGAATGCACCGGGCTGGCAGACCCCGCACCGGTGGCGCAGACCTTCTTCATCGATGAGGAGCTGCGCGAACGTTACATCCTCGACGGCATCATCACGCTGGTTGACGCGGCGCACGCCGACACGCACCTGGAACAGACCATCGCTCAGGCGCAGATCGGCTTCGCAGATCGTCTGCTGGTGAGCAAGACCGATCTGGTGGATGAAGCTACCTTCAAAGCGCTAAGCGAACGGCTAACTCGCATCAACCGCCGCGCGCCGATACGCGTGGTCGAGCACGGCAAGATCGACCTCGCCGAGCTGCTGGACGTGCGCGGCTTCAACCTCAACGCCGACATCGGCGGGATGACCCTGCGCCCGGCAGCACCTGCAGGCCGCTCCATCGACCGCATCAGCAGCCTGGTCCTGCGCAGTGACCAGCCGCTGGATATCGACAAGCTCAGCACCTTCATGAACGAGTTGCTGGAAGAGCACGGCAAACAACTGCTGCGCTACAAAGGCGTGCTGAGCATTGCCGGCGAGGATCGCAAGCTGGTATTTCAGGGCGTGCTGAAGTTGTACGGCTTTGATTTCGACGTGGAGTGGGCAGCGGGCGAAAAGCGTGAAAGCGTGATCGTGTTCATTGCCGACGAACTGCCGGAGGAGAAGATCCGGGCCGGCTTTGCAGGCGTTGCTGCAGATTAAGTATCGTGTGCGGGAATGATCCGTAAGACGCGCTATGGCGCCTGCGTAGGACCGTTCCGAATCGTACTTTCAACCCCCACTCTACGCTTCTAGACCCCACGTCCCGTCCCTATCCTTGCTGGATCTGAAGTCAAGCAAGGAAGGGCAGCCCCATGTCCAAGCCCTACGTGTTCATCAATGACCGCATACGAACCTACTTCACGCTCAAGGCTCGGGTCGGCGGGAGCGCAAAATTTGATGTGCTGAATGCGCACATTCGCAATGTGGTGGTTATGCCGGGCCAGCTGGTGATTGTCAGCGAAGGTTCGATGGGCAGCCTCACGGCTGAGGAAATCGAGCTGATGGCACTGGCGCGAAACGTCCATCGTCAGGTGCGAGGCTCGGGTAGCGAGCTGATCAAGAACTACGACCTGATGCAGAACATGCTCAGTTACGGATCGGTGGGCGTCGGCGCCGCCACCGGCAGTTGGAGTAAGCACCTTAACGGCGTGCAGAAAACCCTCGAAGAAATCGAGCGGCTGTACAAGCTGTCGCTGTCCCGCGGGACGCCCATTGCGCGGCAGGAATTCATCAATCAACGGCGAGTGCTGTTTGCCAGGCTAGATATTCAGCTGGAAGGTATCGCCCGCTGGGGGACGGGGTTGACTAAAAAAGGCCCACTGAAAAAGATGCTGGGCTTATCGACCAAGAGTTATCTGCGCACCGGGGAGATACAGGGCTACGTCGCACGAGTTGCGAAAGTCGCCAAGGTGGCGAAGTTGTTGAAGCATGGGACGGCGGTAGGGATTGGTTTGAACGTGGCATCAACTGCGCTGGAGATTAAGGAAGCCTGTTCGACCGGGCGCGAAGAGGTATGTCGGCGGGCTTATTATGTTGAAGGCTCAAAGTTAGTGGGGGGCGTAGCGTTCGGCTTCATCGGCGGGGAGGTAGGGGCAGTAGCCGGACCGGTGTTGTGTATGGCCGTGTTTGGTGTGCCTACATTGGGGCTGGCTGCATTAGGTTGCGGGATTATTGCCGGCGGGGCTTTGGCTTACGGAGGTGGTGCCCTAGGCGAAATAGCCGGTGAGTCGTTTGGGGAGATGGTCTACGAATGGCTGCCCTGATCTCTTACAACGTAGCAGTATGGTTGGGGTTCGTAGATTTCGTTTTGACTTTCATTCACCTAGTCTCGTCTTATATTTTTTTCCTGAAATACATGGAGCGCATTGAAGATCATCTTTCTGATATCGAAATGATCGGCCTGCATGCAGACTATTATGGTGACACATGGCTGGGCCGAAGAATGCGCGAGTCGTTTATAACCATGATTTTGGTTATGCCGGGAGCCTTTAAAAGGCAGGAAGTCATTCCCCTGTACAAGCTTCAGAAACTTCCTCGGCACTTTCGGTTTTGGATTAGGTTTTTCTTTTATTCGGCGTTAATTCTTCTCGGTGCACTCGGCTTGATTTGCTTGCGTCTGAAAATGGGGCGACCATAGCAGTGCTTTCTTGAAGATCACCGAAACCCTCATCCTGTTTGTTCCCGATGATTCTTTGCCCATAGGCTTCGGTAGAGAAGTGAATGAGAAGACCAACCCAACAAAAAGCCCGGCTAACAAGCCGGGCTTTTTATGCAACTGCTGCTTCGTCAGATCAAGCGCCGTAAACCGGCAGCTTGGCGCAGATGGCCTGAACCTTCTCACGTACGGCGTTGATCACCGCTTCGTTGTTCAGGTCGGCCAGGATGTCGCAGATCCAGCCCGCCAGTTCCTTGCACTCTGCTTCCTTGAAGCCGCGAGTGGTCACGGCCGGTGTGCCGAAGCGCAGGCCGGAGGTGACGAACGGGGAGCGTGGATCGTTGGGCACCGAGTTCTTGTTCACGGTGATGAACGCTTTGCCCAGTGCGGCGTCGGCGTCTTTACCGGAGATGTCCTGCTTGATCAGCGACAGCAGGAACAGGTGGTTTTCAGTACCGCCGGACACCACGTCGAAACCGCGCTCGATGAACACGCCGGCCATGGCCTTGGCGTTTTTCACCACTTGTTCCTGGTAGGTCTTGAACTCAGGCTGCAGCGCTTCCTTGAAGCAAATCGCCTTGGCCGCGATGACGTGCTCCAGAGGACCGCCCTGACCGCCCGGGAAGACAGCAGAGTTCAGCTTCTTCTCGATGTCGGCGTTGGCGCGCGCCAGGATCAGGCCGCCACGAGGGCCGCGCAGGGTTTTGTGGGTGGTGGTGGTGACGACGTCAGCGAACGGCACCGGGTTCGGGTAAACGCCTGCAGCGACCAGACCGGCTACGTGCGCCATGTCGACGAACAGGAAAGCGCCGACTTTGTCAGCGATGGCGCGGAAGCGCGGGAAGTCGAGGATCTGCGAATAGGCCGAGAAACCGGCAATGATCATCTTCGGTTTGTGCTCGACCGCCAGACGCTCGACTTCGTCGTAGTCGATCAGGCCGTTGCCGTCGATGCCGTACTGAACGGCGTTATACAGCTTGCCCGAGGAAGAAACGCTGGCACCGTGGGTCAGGTGACCGCCGTGGGCCAGGCTCATGCCCAGAATGGTGTCGCCAGCATTGAGCAGCGCCAGGTACACCGCGCTGTTGGCCTGGGAGCCTGCGTGTGGCTGGACGTTGGCGTAATCGGCACCGAACAGTTGCTTGGCGCGGTCGATGGCCAGTTGCTCGACGATGTCGACGTATTCGCAGCCACCGTAGTAACGCTTGCCTGGGTAGCCTTCAGCGTATTTGTTGGTGAGGACCGAGCCCTGAGCTTCCATGACGGCCGGGCTGGTGTAGTTCTCCGAGGCGATCAGCTCGATGTGATCTTCCTGACGCTTGGCTTCCTGTTCCATGGCGGCGTACAGGTCGGAGTCGTACTTGGCGATGGTCAAATTGCGGCTGAACATGGCGGTCCTCGGGGATCGGGCAGTAGAAAAGGGGGGCATTCTAACCCATCGGGTTTTATCTGGCATATGAAAGCGGATCATGTCCGGTACGAGCGGTTTTCATGCGAGGGAATGACTGGCGAATGACCTTGTAGGAGCGCGCTTGCCCGCGATGCGATTTCGGGCCAGACGGATTTGTGTCGGATGTAAGAATGGTTCGCGGGCAAGCGCGCTCCTACGGGTGATCGGTATCAGTCGAGCATAAACAGCGCATCGTTGCTGAATTGCGCTTCGAACCGCGTCGCCGGCATCGGGCGTCCGAACAGGTAGCCCTGAACTTCGTCGCAGCCGTGTTCGCGCAGAAACTCCAGCTGCTCGTGTGTTTCCACGCCCTCGGCGATCACCGACAGATTGAGGCTGTGGGCCATGGCGATGATCGCCCGGGCGATTTGCGCGTCCTGTTCGCCAGACGGCAGGCCATCCACGAACGTGCGGTCGATCTTCAACACGTCGATGGGAAACTGCTTCAGGTAATTCAGCGACGAATAACCGGTGCCGAAGTCATCGACCGCAATGCTCAGGCCCAGCCGCTTCAACCCGGCCAGAATCTGCATGGCTTCGCTCACCTCACGCATCAGGATGCTTTCAGTCAGTTCAAGTTCGAGGCAGGCGGGCGGCAGACCGATTTCCTGGAGGATGCCGGCGATGCGCGTGCCCAGCTGCCCGTCCGAAAACTGCCGTGCGGAAATGTTCACCGACACTTTCGGCACGCGAACCCGCGCCAGATGCCATTCGCGCAACTGGCGGCAGGCCTCCTTGAGCACCCATTCGCCCACTTCGACCACCAGCCCGAGCTCCTCGAGCACCGGGATGAATTCCACTGGCGGTACCAAACCGCGGCGCGGGTGACGCCAGCGCAGCAGCGCTTCGGCGCCGGTCAGACGCTTGCCGTCGCCACTGAACTGCGGCTGGTAATACAGCGTGAATTCGCCCTGCTCCAGGGCATGGCGCAGGTCGCTTTCCAGCTCCAGACGCTCAAGGGCACTGGCGTTCATGTCGGCTTGGTAAAACTGGAAGTTGTTCTTGCCGCGTTCCTTGGCGTGATACATCGCCGTGTCGGCGTTCTTCATCAACTGGCTCAGTTCGTTGCCATCCTGAGGGCTGAGCGCGACGCCGATACTGGCCGTGACGAAGAACTCGCGACCCTCCAGCACGAAGGGTTTTACCAGACTGGCAAGAATCTGTTCGGCCACATGAATCGCACGGTTCAGCGCCGCCTGTTGAGTGGGGCGGGGTTGCAGCAGCAGCGTGAACTCATCGCCGCCCATGCGCGCTACGGTGTCGTCTTCGTCGACGCATCCGAGCAGGCGCAAGGCCATTTCCTTGAGCATCCGGTCGCCGGCAGCATGGCCCAAAGAATCGTTGATCGGCTTGAAACGATCGAGGTCGAGGAACATCAACACCACCCACGTCTGCTGACGTTCGGCGTGCAGCAACGCGCTGTGCAGGCGATCCTGAAACAGCGTGCGGTTGGGCAGATGGGTCAGTGCGTCGTAATAAGCCAGCCGATGAATACGCTGCTCGCTGGCCTTGCGCTCGCTGATGTCGCTGAAGAAGCACACGTAGCTGGCCAGATCGCCTTCATCGTCGAGCACCGCCGTAATTCCGACCCATGCCGGATAGTGCTCGCCGTCGCGCCGCTTGAGCCACAGCTCACCCTCCCAGCTACCGCGCTGGCTCAGCTGTTTTAGGATGTAACCCAGATGCGCTGCCTGCTGATTCTCGACGGTCAGCATCATCGGCAACTGATCCAGGACTTGCGACACGGCGTAGCCACTGACCCGGGTAAAGGCGTCGTTGGCCTGCACGATGTAGCCCGCAGGGTCGGTGATGAGAATGGCCGAGGTCGAGTGTTCGAACACCGTCGCTGCCATGCGCAGGTCTTTTTCGGCGCGCCGCTGCTGACTGACATCACGTCCCACGCCGAGAACGCCTTCAAACGCCCCGATTTCATCCCACACCAGAACCAGACGCAGCTCCACGGGAATCTTGCGCCCATCAGCGCGCAGGCAATCGAACAGGAACAACTGAGTGGTGACTTCGCTGCGCAGGTCCGCCAGCGCTTCGGGCGTGTTCAACGCTTTACTGATTCGCTGCAGCAGCCCGTTGAAGCCGCTGAGTTGCTGAGGATTGGCGATGATCGCTTTCCAGCCGTTTTGCAGAATCCACTCGGCGCTGTAACCCAGCACGGTGTGGACAGAAGGGCTGATGTAGTTGGCGTGCAAAAGTTGATCGGTGGAGAAAATGACGTCGCTGATGCTTTCCGCCAGCATCCGGTAACGCTGTTCGCTCTCACGCAGGGACTGGCTGGCCTCCACTTGCTCAGTGATGTCCTTGGCGACGCCCACAATGCGCCTGACCTGACCGTCGTTGTCCGCCGCCAGCGCCTGTTCGCGGATGTCGAACAAGCGCCAGCTGTCGTGCCGGTCACGGAAGCGCAGCTGACGATGAATCGTCTCGCTGCTGCAAGGCTCGCCTTCGGCACGTCGCAGTAGCTCGTAGGCGCCGAGATCGTCCGGGTGCAGCAGGAGCTCCCAGTAGTATTCGCCCATTTCGTCCAGTTCGGCCTGGCTGTAACCCAGCGTCTCGCCCAAATGGTGGTTGCTGTAGATCATCCGCCGCGTGACCACATCCTGCACGTACAGATGGTCGGGAACTGTGCGCACGACATCCGACCAGAACCGTTCCCGCTCCTGCAGCGCCAACTCGGCCTGCTTGCGGTTAGTAAAATCGCTGATGCTGAGGATGACGGCGTTGAAGTCTTCGGACTGCTCGGGCAGACGCATGACCACCCAGAGGTGCTGATCCCTGCCCTTGGTGCCGGGTAGCAGGATTTCGAGTTCCAGCTGACGTTGCCCGTCGAGGACGGCCTGGAGTATCTGCAGACCGATGCCGTTTCTGGCGCGGGGACAACCTTCAATCAGCTGCTGCCAGACATGCTGTGCCGATTCTGCGCGCAGCACTTGAGCGGCGACCTGATTGACCTCTGTGATGCGCAACTGCTGAAGCAGGTCGCTGATTTGCTCAGGCTGGTTGATCAGGCGCGCTTTCAGGTCTTCGCCGTTGTTGACTTGCAGGTGCCTGAGGGACGCCGGCAGTCCGGAGAGGTCCATTACGCACAGCGCGACACCAGTGCCTTCAAAGATGTCTTTGTAACGGCGACGGCTTTGATGCAGCTGCAGTTGCCGGCGGCGCAGGCTGCGCAACGCAAACAGCGGAATGATGGAACAGAGCAGGGCCAACAGGCATTTACCGATGAGCGGGAAGAGCAGTGTCTGGCGGGCTTTCTGCAGGTCGAACAGGCCGCGCAGTTGCCAGTCGCTGTGGGTCAGCGGTTGCACAAGGACCGTCTGCATCTGGCTGTCAGCGGACTGATCGGCGTCTGGCAGGTTTTTGTAAAGCGGGCGGCGACTGCTGATATCTTCCAGCAGCCAGGCGGGCTGGTAATCCAGATCGCTCTGGCGTGTCAGCGCTTTGAGCATGTCGGGCCTGAGTCGCAGCGCCCAGTAGCGCTCATTGCCGGTGCCGGGCTGACGGATGAACAGGTAGAACGTCGAGGCGCTTGGGTCGTTGGCATAGAAGTATGGGTGACCCTGGATGACCGAATGCATCTGGGTCAACAAGCCGACGTCACGGGGCTCGCCATCGCTGTCGGCGCTGATATTCCCGTCGCTGTCGAGCCAGACCAGGCTTTTCACTCCTGGCATGGCATGACGCAGGCTGGCCAGCACTGCCGCTGATCCGTCTGCAGATTGCGGAGCGTCGCGTGCTTCGTCGAGCACATTCAGCGCCACCTGCGCGTTCAGGGCCATGTTCAGGCTTAACCGGTCGGCGAGCTGCACGCTGTAGTCGATGCTGCGCTTGTGCTGACGTTCCTGGGACTGCTGGAACTGGTCGATCATCTGCCATAACAACAGCATCAACATCATCAGGACCAGGGCCGCGAGCGCACCTCTGAGTAGCCCTCTAAAAGGCATAGTCGTTGCGCTGTCGGGCGGGCGCAGGGGTGAGGCGGGGGTCGGTTTGAGCAAACTGTGATCCTGACTACTGGACTGAATCAGCATGTGCGACACGCACTATAAGCCCGGTGCGCAAAAGGCGGCTAGCATGCCACCGAGCTGTGGCACAGTGCCAGCGCTATTGGGGCGGACGGTTTGCCCTGTTGCGTGCATTCGGGTAGCTTTGCGCCACGCGCGACGCGCCGGTTTCTGCACGGCGTGCTTGCATGTATCTAAAGACCTGCAAGCATTGCTCCAGCTTTAATACCGGTCCTCGGAAGTTTGTCCCTGCCGCGCCGGTTTGGCTCTGATCAATTCAAGGCCCGGAATCGCGCTACGGCAAGTTGCGGCGCGAAGATAAACGCATTTTTTGCGACGCAGCACTAAGCTCGCGCCTTTATTCACAGTCTCACTCCAGGTTTTCATTCCATGGCTCAATACGTCTTTACCATGCATCGGCTGAGCAAAGTTGTTCCGCCGAAGCGGGAAATCCTGAAAAACATCTCCCTCTCGTTTTTCCCCGGCGCCAAGATCGGCGTCCTCGGCCTCAACGGTTCGGGTAAATCCACGCTGCTGAAAATCATGGCCGGTGTCGACACCGAGTTTGATGGTGAAGCGCGCCCGATGCCCGAGCTGAACATCGGCTACCTGCCGCAAGAGCCGCAGCTCGACCCGACCAAGACCGTACGTGAAGTGGTCGAAGAAGCGGTCAGCGTCATCAAGGACGCTCAAGCGCGTCTGGACGAAGTCTATGCCGCTTACGCGGAGCCGGACGCTGATTTCGACAAGCTGGCGGCCGAGCAGGCCAAGCTCGAGTCGATCCTGCAAGCCAGCGATGGCCACAATCTGGAGCGCCAGCTGGAAGTCGCCGCCGATGCGTTGCGTCTGCCGGCCTGGGACGCCAAGGTCGAACACCTGTCCGGTGGTGAGAAACGTCGCGTCGCGCTGTGCCGCCTGTTGCTGTCCGCCCCCGACATGCTGCTGCTCGACGAACCGACCAACCACCTGGACGCCGATTCCGTCGCCTGGCTCGAGCATTTCCTGCACGATTTCCCGGGCACCGTGGTTGCGATCACCCACGACCGGTACTTCCTCGACAACGTCGCTGGCTGGATTCTGGAGCTCGACCGCGGTGCGGGCATTCCTTACGAAGGCAACTATTCCGGCTGGCTTGAGGCCAAGTCCGATCGTCTGGCGGCCGAATCCAAACAGCAATCGGCCCATGAAAAGGCCATGAAAGAAGAACTTGAGTGGGTCCGTAAAGGTGCCAAGGCGCGCCAGTCGAAATCCAAGGCCCGTCTGCAACGCTTCGAAGAGCTCCAGTCCCAGGAATTCCAGAAGCGCAGCGAAACCAACGAGATCTACATCCCGGCTGGTCCGCGCCTGGGCGACAAGGTCATCGAGTTCAAGAACGTCACCAAGGGCTATGGCGATCGCGTGCTGATCGACAACCTGTCGTTCTCCATGCCTAAAGGCGCAATCGTTGGCGTGATCGGCGGTAACGGTGCCGGTAAGTCGACGCTGTTCCGCATGCTGATGGGCAAGGAGCAACCGGATTCCGGCTCCATCGAAGTCGGCGAAACCGTGCAACTGGCGTGCGTCGATCAAAGCCGTGACGACCTGGACGGCAGCAAGACCGTGTTCGCGCAGATTTCCGACGGCTCCGATCAGATCAAGATCGGCAACTACGAAATCCCTTCGCGCACCTATGTCGGCCGTTTCAACTTCAAAGGCGGCGATCAGCAGAAGTTCGTGAAGGACCTGTCTGGCGGTGAGCGCGGTCGTCTGCACCTGGCGCTGACGTTGAAGGAGGGTGGCAACGTCCTGCTGCTCGACGAACCGTCAAACGACCTCGACGTTGAAACCCTGCGTTCCCTCGAAGAAGCCCTGCTGGACTTCCCGGGCGCTGCCATTGTGATCTCTCACGATCGGTGGTTCCTTGACCGCGTGGCGACTCACATCCTCGCGTACGAAGACGATTCCCAAGCCGTGTTTTTCGAAGGCAACTACACCGAGTACGAAGCCGATCGCAAGAAACGCCTCGGCGACGCAGCCGCTCAGCCGCACCGCGTGCGTCACAAGAAACTGGCCTGATTCGGGTTGGTGTCATAAAAAAACGGAGCCTTCGGGCTCCGTTTTTTTGTCTGGCCTATTGCCGGTCGATTGAGTCAGTCGCCGGCCTCAATCCGCATGACGTCGATGACTGCATCGCCGACCGGCCGTTTCCAGGTGACTTCGTCCCCGACACTGGCGCCGAGCAACGCCTTGCCCAGTGGTGACGCCCAATTGATCAGCTGACTGGCAGCATCGGCCTGATCCTCTCCGACCAGTTGCACGCGTTGCTCGACACTGTCCTCGTCGGCAAAGGTCACCCAACTGCCAATCTGAACCTTGTCCTCTGATGTGCTGCTGACCACTTGGGCGCTCTGCAGGCGCTGGTTGAAATAACGCAGGTCGCGTTCGATTTCGGCCATGCGCTGTTTGTCGGCGTCATCGCCCTGGGCGTTCTGTTCGCTGTATTGCGCTTGCAGCTGCTCAACCTGAACGTGCAATTGATCAAAGCCGCGCTGGGTGACGTAGTTAATCTGGGCGCTGATCTGCCGTTCAACCGGCGGGTCAATTTGCGCGGCGGCGTTGTCTTCGTTGACGAAGGCGCGACTCATGGCGGGCTCCTGTTCATGGCTTGATCACATTGGGCCATAGTGAGTCCCCGATAGTTTCACCCGTTATCCGCCGGCGGCAGGCAGCTCAATGAGAGCGGTAGGCTTTCGCGGCGTCCTGGGTCCTCTGATGGTCCCAGTTGCGGTCGCGGTCATTCCAGATGCTGTCCCGGCCCTGATCCTGAACGTTGCTGTTGGCCAGTTGCGCCTGGCATTGACGGAATCCGTCCGACCAGCCTTGGGCATACAACGTGTCACGCAGATAGCGCGGCACGTCCTTTTTGAATTGCCCCTTCATGAGATCGATGGATTGCCGACCGCTCCCGCAGCCATCCTGGAAACCATCAGCGAATGCCGGCGGGTAACCTTCGGCCAATAACTGGTCGTGGGTAGACTGACATCCGGCGATTACTACAACGCACCACAGCACAGCCCATCGCGCATTCATTTTGATTTCCTCACTGCTTGAGAAAAGTTTAGAAGCGCTTGTGTGAGTTATTGGTAAAAACGCTGTAGGAAATCCATTAACCGATGCTCGGTCACGCGCCATAAGTTCCACCTTTTTCGCTCGGCGACGATGCCTTGAAAAACGTCCGGTAATTTTCCCCTGGGCGGGCCGTGCAGATTCAAGGTTGTTAAACTGTCGCGCTGCGCAAAACCGTTTAGGAAGATTGATGAACCTCAGAACGATTCTGATCCTCGGCGCACTCAGCGCTTTTGGCCCGTTGGCCATCGACTTTTACCTGCCAGGTTTCCCGGCTATCGCGTTGGCATTCGGCACCGACGAGAAACACGTTCAGTTGACCCTGGCCTCTTATTTCCTCGGCCTGAGCATCGGCCAACTTGCCTATGGTCCAATCGCCGATCGTTTCGGCCGTCGGATCCCGCTGTTGTTTGGCGTCGGCTTGTTCACCCTCGCATCTCTGGGGTGCGCCCTGGCGCCTTCTCTTGAATGGCTGATTGCTGCCCGCTTTGTACAGGCGTTGGGCGGATGTGCCGGCATGGTGCTGTCGCGGGCGATCGTCAGCGACAAATGCTCACCGGTCGACTCGGCCAAGGTGTTCTCGCAACTGATGCTGGTCATGGGCCTGGCGCCGATTCTGGCCCCAATGCTGGGTGGGCTGCTGGTCAACGTCGTGGGTTGGCAGGCTATCTTCCTGACCTTGACCGTATTCAGCGCACTCACTGCGGTGGCGGTGTTCAGGGGCTTGCCGGAAAGCATGCCCGCCGGCCATCCGCGACTGCCCCTCTCGGGGGCGTTAGGGTCGTACTGGAATCTCTTGGGCGACCGGATTTTCCTGGGCCACGCGCTCACCGGGGGCATCGCGATGGCCGGGATGTTTTCATACATTGCTGGCTCGCCTTTCGTTTTCATCAAGCTGTATGGCGTCCCGGCGGAACATTACGGCTGGTTATTCGGCATCAACGCTGCAGGCTTCATCTTCATCGCTCAGGTGAACGCACGACTTGTTGGCCGCTATGGTCCGGCGTGGTTGCTGTCGCAGACTGTCTGGATCTATCTCGCTGCCGCCCTCGTACTGTTGACCATCGCCTCTCTGCACACCGAAAAACTGTGGCCGCTGCTGATTCCGCTGTTCATTTATATCGCCAGCCTGGGCTGCATCATTCCTAACGCTTCGGCGTGCGCAATGAGCGGGCAGGGCAAACGTGCGGGCAGCGCGTCGGCCTTGCTGGGATGTTTGCAATTCAGTGTTGCTGCCGGCGCGGCGGCACTGGTCGGTGTACTGCATGACGGAACGGCCGTGCCGATGGCGACGGTCATTACGTTGTGCGGTGTGCTCGCTGTGACGCTTGCAATCATTACTCGCCGGGCGCAGCAGAAGCGAGACGCGCAGCTTCCTCACGCGGATGTGCGTATCTAACCAGCGTCGGCAACGTTAACGCGTTGCCGATTTCGCCAGGTTTAATGCGTGCCTGTACAAGCATGTTCAGGCTGTTGAAAAAGAGCGGCTTATATACGGCTGTTTACTACTTCGGAGTTGGAAACTTCTTACAGCTAATAAAATTAGCTATCTGGCCTCCGCGCTTGAACGTCAGAAGTTCACTTCTGACACGCCTCAGGCACAGATTATTTTCTTGAAGGCTTTATGACGTTTGGGTGTAGGCAATCGCCCTGACGCAGGATTCATGAACCAGCGTTGTCCGCGTAAAATGCCCGTCCTTTAAGGGGTCTCGGCTATCTGGCTGAATCTGAACCGTTAACGGGTTGCGGGATTGTGCTGAACATTTGCCGATACGGCCCACAAACAAAGGGCCGTGCAATGGACAAGTTGATCCGTCAATCGGCTGCAGGTCTTATACTAAGCGCCGTCATGGATCCGATTTAATTCTCATGTTTCAAACTGTATTGCTCGGGCACAGCTATCTGTATTGCCTGCAAGTTCAAGCGATCAGAGTTCGTGTGAGGTGATTTAAATCAAGGTCCGTTTTTGCCTTAAGCACGCATGATGGTTAGCCACAACAATGGACCGGCGCTTTCAATTGATTGAGCCTGTGATCCAGAGCCAATGGCACGCCTCGACCTGCGCACCGGCGCCGGTCCGCCTAGATAATGTTCAACAGGGAGTGAAGACATGGAATATGTACCTTGCATCAGCCAGATCGCTGCGTTGCTCGCCGACCCCAAACGCAGCGCGATCGTGTGGGCATTGATGGACGGAACATCGCGGGCGGCCAATGAAGTAGCTTCGCTGGTGGGTCTGTCCACTTCTTCTGCCGGTGCGCACCTGGCGCGCCTTGCCGCCGGCGGATTGCTGCGTCACGAAGTCCGAGCCCGCAAACGCTACTTCAGGCTTGCTGCGCCGGAAGTCCGGACCGCCGTCCAGGCGCTGGTCAGCGCATCGATGGTCAGCGCGGATCTGATCAGCCGCAGCCTGGCGCAACCATTACCGCCCCTGCCGTTATGCCGCGCCAGCGTCTGCGCGGATCATCTGGGCGGCGAGATGGGTGCCGAGCTGTATCTTAGGATGCTGGGCGCGGGCTGGATCGAACAATCCGAACACCGGCTGGAGGTCACCAGTGTCGGTATCTCCCGCTTTGCCGAACGAGGAATTTTTATTCCCGCGCTGGCCCACAGACGACGCGAGGCCGTGTGTGCCTGTGTCGACTGTCACGAAAGCAGGCCGCATCTCGGGGGCGCATTGGGCGCAGGACTTCTGCAGTTGTTCATGCAGCTGGGCTGGCTGCGGACGACGGAAGAGGCCTCCACGTTACAGGTCTCTTCCAATGGTCAGCGAGAAATCAGCAAGATCGCTTCGGCGGCGTGATGCCCCAGGGGGGAGGCGCGGCGTGTGGAGCAGAACGTCCACACGCTTTTAGCGCTCAAGGGGCGTGTCTGATCAGGGCTTGATCAGACGCGCGTCGAGGCTGTTCTGCGCCAGGCGCCTGGCCTGATCCTGGGTCATGCCGAGGTGGGTGTGCAGCGCGTGGAAGTTCTCGGTGACGTAGCCACCGAAGTACGCCGGGTCATCAGAGTTGACGGTCACTTTCACGCCACGCTCGAGCATGTCCAGAATGTTGTGCTGACCCATGTGGTCGAAAACGCAGAGCTTGGTGTTGGAAAGTGGGCAAACCGTCAGGGGGATTTGTTCATCAATGATGCGCTGCATCAGGCGCTCGTCCTCGATGGCGCGTACGCCATGATCGATACGCTGGATTTTCAACAAATCAAGCGCTTCCCAGATGTACTCCGGCGGACCTTCTTCACCTGCGTGGGCAACGGTCAGGAAGCCTTCACCGCGAGCACGATCAAACACGCGCTTGAACTTGCTCGGCGGATGGCCCATCTCCGAGCTATCCAGGCCGACCGCCACGAAGGTGTCGCGATAGGGCAGGGCCATGTCGAGGGTTTTCTGCGCTTCGTCTTCGCTCAAGTGGCGCAGGAAGCTGAGGATCAGGCCGCTGCCGATACCGAGCTTTTCCTTGCCGTCTTTCAACGCGCCGGCGATGCCGTTAAGCACGACTTCAAACGGGATGCCGCGGTCGGTGTGGGTCTGGGGATCGAAGAACGGTTCGGTGTGGATGACGTTCTGCGCCTTGCAGCGTTCCAGGTAAGCCCAGGTCAGGTCGTAGAAATCCTGCTCGGTGCGCAGTACGTCGGCGCCGCGGTAGTACAGGTCGAGAAACTCCTGCAGATTATTGAAGGCGTAGGCCTTGCGCAGGGTTTCGACGTCGGCCCAGGGCAGGGCGATCTTGTTGCGCTCAGCCAGGGCGAACAACAGTTCCGGCTCCAGCGAGCCCTCCAGATGCAGGTGCAGTTCTGCCTTGGGCAGGGCGTTCAACCAGTCGTACATGGGCTTTGTCTCATAAAGTGCAATGGCAGGCATTCTACAGAGTCAGGCGCGCGGGCTGAATAAAACCTGACCGGACGGTTCACACACTGCTTTGGCGCGCATTGCCACAGGTACAGGCGCCGATAGGCCGCCGTTGCAGGTGTTTCTCGGTGCATGGCTGTTTTGAAAACAGCCAGATTGAAGTCATTTTGACGCGGCGGCGCGACGATCTGTCGCGACCTGGTGCTAACCTGTCTTGAAACCTTTGTTTACATCCACACTCTCAAGCGCTTCAGTAAACTTCACTTCATGGATGTGCGGCCAGGGTCGCAAGGGGCTAAAAGGCAGCGATGGGCACGATTCTCAAGCAGGAAAAGTTTCTTCTACTGGCGGTCATTGCGACCTTTTTCGCGTACTTCTACGAACACCAACTGCTCAGCAACGGACATACCGTCGCACTGATCGCAGGCATTGCTCTGGTGGGCTTCATCATCTGCGCCTCGCTGCGCGTGGCTCACCATGCCGAGTTGCTGGCGGAAAAAGTTGGCGATCCCTACGGCACCATGATTCTGACGTTGTCGGCCGTGCTAGTTGAGGTCGTGATTCTGGCGATCATGATGAGCAATGAACCTTCACCCACGCTGGTGCGGGATACCATTTACTCGGCCGTGATGCTCGACATCAACGGGATTCTGGGCCTCGCCGCGTTGATGGGCGGGCTCAAGCACGGTGAACAGTCCTACAACGATGACTCCGCGCGTTCCTACAGCGTGATGATTCTGACGGCCATGGCGGTGTCGATGGTAGTGCCGGAATTCATTCCGGAAGGTAAGTGGAAGCTGTATTCCGCCTTCACCATTGGCGCGATGATCCTGCTTTATGCGCTGTTCCTGCGTATGCAGGTTGGGCCGCACAGTTACTTCTTCAGCTACAACTACCCGGACAAGAAGCGCCGCAAGGGTGAGGCGCAGGAAGCGCACGAGCCAGTCAACCTGACACGCTCAATCGCAACCTTGGTTTTCGGCGTAGTGGTCATTGGCGCGTTGGCCGAGGTCATGTCGAAAACCGTCGACCTGGGTCTGGAAGGCAGCGGCGCTCCGCCGGTGATGACGGCGATTCTGGTGGCGGCGATTTCGGCAGCGCCGGAGATCCTGACTGCACTGCGAGCCGCGCTGGCCAACCGTATGCAATCGGTGGTCAACATTGCTCTGGGGGCTTCGCTGTCGACGGTGATCCTGACCGTTCCGGTCATGGAAGGCATGGCGCTCTACAGCGGTCAGGCGTTCCAGATGGCGATGACGCCAGTGCAGACAGTGATGATCTTAGTCACCTTGTTGGTCTGCGCCATCAACCTCAACGACGGCGAAACCAACGCCATCGAAGGCATGACGCATTTCGTGCTGTTTGCCACCTTCATCGCGTTGTCTTTGATGGGGCTGTAGATCAGGTTCGGCTTGAATCCAGGCGTGGGGGAGTCAGCAATTTCACTTCCCCACTGCCGTAGCAGCGCATCACCCCCTGATCAATTGCGCAGCAGCCTGCCGATGGTCTGCAATCAATCCCTTCAGATCCAGGCCTTCTACCTGACCGTCAATCACCCGCCATTGGCCGCCGATCATCACCCGATCTGCGCGATCAGCGCCGCAGAGCAACAGCGCCGAGAGCGGATCGTGACTGCCGGAAAAGCGCAACTCGTCCAGCTTGAACAACGCCAGATCAGCCTGTTTACCCACGGCCAATTCGCCGATATCGTGCCGGCCCAGCAATTGCGCCGAGCCCTTGGTCGCCCAGCCTAATGCCAGTTCGGGTGTGATTTTTTCCGCCCCGTAACGCAGGCGCTGAAGGTAAAGCGCCTGCTTGGCTTCAAGCATCATGTTCGAGGCGTCATTTGACGCAGAACCGTCGACACCCAGACCGATCAGCGCGCCTGCGGCAAGCAGGTCCAGCGTGGGGCAGATGCCTGACGCAAGGCGCATGTTCGAACTCGGGCAATGACAGACCCCGGTGCCCGCCTGGCCGAGGCGCGTGATCTCTTCGCTGTTGAAATGAATGCCATGAGCCAGCCAGGTACGAGGGCCAAGCCAACCGACGCTGTCCAGGTAATCCACTGTGCGCAGGCCGAATCGCTGCAGGCAGAAGTTCTCTTCTTCCAGGGTTTCGGCCAGATGGGTGTGCAGACGCACGTCGTGTCTTTCGGCGAGGGCCGCGCTTTCGGCCATGATCTCGGTCGTCACCGAAAACGGCGAGCATGGCGCCAACGCAATCTGGATCTGCGCGCCATCACCCCGCTCGTGGTAGGTCTCGATCAAGCGCACGCTGTCATCAAGGATCACCTGGCCCTGCTGGACGGTTTGCTGGGGCGGCAGGCCTCCGTCTTCCTCGCCCAGGGTCATCGAACCCCGCGTCAGCATCGCGCGCATACCCAGTTCGCGAACGCTTTCGACCTGAACATCGATGGCGTCTTCCAGACCCTGCGGAAACAGATAATGGTGGTCGGCGGCGGTGGTGCAGCCCGAGAGCATCAACTCGGTCAGGGCGACCTTGCTGGCCAGTGCGAGTTTTTCCGGCGTTAATCGCGCCCACACCGGGTACAGGGTTTTCAGCCAGGGGAACAACGGTTGATTGACCACCGGGCCCCAGGCGCGGGTCAGGGTTTGATAGAAGTGGTGGTGCGTGTTGATCAGGCCGGGCAGCAAGACATGCTCGCGTGCATCGAATACGTGATCCCAAGGCTGCGCAGGCTGTTGACCGAGCGGGAGCATCTCAACGATAACCCCGCCTTCGACCACCAGGCCGCCGCGAGCATCAAGTTCATTGGCCGTGAATACGGCGAGGGGATTTTTCAACCAGGTACGGATCGCGGGCATTGGCCGGCTCCTCTGAAAGTGGGTTCAGGTCGCCAGCTCAGTGTTGCCCTGTCTGCTGATCCAGGGTCGCCGCAGCATCGAACGTGCTGCGAGGCGAGGGCGGATTCTAGAGTGTTGCGTCGGGTTGGGGCAAGTCACGCCAGCTCATGCTGCCGTGACTTGCATCGCAATCACCAGGGAATCGTCTCACCCTTGTAGTTCACGAAGTGATGACCGCCTGTCCCCGCGAACCGCTCAAGCTGCTCGACAATCCCCCGCACACTGGTCTCGACGTCGATATCCGCGCCTTCGCCGCCCATCGCCGTGCGGACCCATCCGGGGTGCATCGATAGCACGGTGGGCTCGTTCTCGCCCAATTGCGTCACGAAGGTGTTGGTCATTGAGTTCAGCGCGGCTTTGCTGGCTTTGTACAGCGCCATCTCTGGTGCGTCCGGCATGGTGACGCTGCCAAGCACCGAGCTCATGAACGCAATCACGCCGCTCTCGGGACGGATCTGGTCGACGAAGCGTTTGGCCAGGCGGATTGGCGCGACGGCATTAGTGAGAAACAGCTGACCCAGTTCGCCGGCGGTGGCGTCCGTGGGGTTCGGATGCATCGGCCCCATCACGCCGGCGTTGACGAACAGCAGGTCGTACGTCTGGCCCTTGAGGTTGTGAGTCAGCACTTCGAGGGACGATTGCTCGTCGATGTCCAGTGTTTGCAATTGCACATTCGGCAGTGCCTTCAGCTCATCGGCCTTTTGGGCGTCCCGGACGGTGGCGGTGACTTCCCAGCCCAGTTCTGTAAGACGTTTCACCAGTCCGAGGCCAAGGCCGCGTGACGCTCCGATGATCAGGGCTGTTTTAGGGGTGGACATTGAACTGACTCCTGTACAGACAAACGAAAAATTTCACTCAATCGATGGACATCGCGACGCGGCGAGAATTTTGTTTCTTGAGGCACTCAGTTGCCGCGAGGCGCACACGTTAGCGCCAGAGGATGACAGAGGCCCGCGACATATGTGAGTGGACGTTTCCAATATGAATGTCAGGCGATCAGCCCGGCCCACGATCAAGCCCGCCTGACGGTATCGCTGTATAAAAAACATCCAGTTTCGCCAACGCGCGCTGTACCCGGCAGTCCGCGAAGGCTTGCACGGGTTATCCACAGATTGCTCCACAGGTAATGTGAGCAACTGGAGATTGGCGATATAACCCGCCCGAGACGGGTAACGTATCGGTATAAGCCGCGCTAACACGCTGTTTTACCGCTGCTTTTATTCACAGGGCACTGTTTTGGCTAAAAAGTGATCAAGCTCCGCAAAGCCATGTGGAACAAGGGCTGCGGAGGTGTGTGCTCAGGTTGTCCACAGGCGGATGCACAGTAGATGTGGGCAAATGCCCTTGGCGCCCACGGTCATTGGGTTACCCGACAGGATTGGCTTTAGCCGGGAAAGCGTCGAGCGCCTGCAGATCAGCTACTGCGGCGGCTGTAATACGATCCGTCCGCGACTGATGTCGGACACTTGGCGCTGAAGCGTTTCAATCTGCTCGGGCCCTAGAGCAATCGAGAGCGTGACGCCATTTGCGTTGAAGCGCTCATCCTCCACGAGCCCATTGAGTTCAGCCACTCGCAGCTTGATCAGCACCAGCTCGCTGAAGCTGCAATCGAATTGCAACGACACTCGATTGATCAATGGCACTCGATCAGCCTGCTGCAGGCATTTGTTGGCGCCCCCGCCGTAGGCCCTCGCGAGGCCGCCGGTGCCCAGTTGAACCCCGCCGTACCAGCGGATAACCAGCACGACGACCCGATCAAAATCCTGCGCATCAATGGCCGCGAGTATGGGGCGCCCAGCCGTGCCGCCCGGTTCGCCATCGTCGTTGCTGCGGTACTGCGCGCCCAGTTTCCAGGCCCAGCAATTGTGTGTGGCGTCCAGATCACTGTGCTGCTCAATGAACGTTTGAGCATCGGCAGCGGTGTCGATAGGCGCGGCGAGGGTAATGAAGCGGCTCTTGCGAATCTCTTCGCGAAACTCGCAGGGGCCGGTGAGCGTAAAAGGCATTGAGGTTCCAGACTGCGCTTGGGTTTTCAGGAGTTATAAAGCAGGCGTGAGTCCGCAGCCTTTGAGAATGATGCGAATCAAGTTATCCCCAGCGGCGTCCATGTCTTGCCTGGTCAGCTTCGAACGGCCGGTAACCTGGCAAATCTGGGTGGCGAAGTCAGCGTAATGCTGAGTGCTGCTCCACAGCAGGAAGATCAGATGCACCGGATCGACCGGGTCAATCTTCCCGTCGTCGATCCAGGCCTGGAAGACGGCGGCACGCCCCTGAAACCATTCGCGGTAGTCCTGGCTGAAATACTGACTCAGGCACTCGCCGCCACTGATGATCTCCATCGCGAAGATGCGCGAAGCTTGTGGCTGGCGACGGGAGAACTCCATCTTTGCGCGTATGTAGTGCGACAGCGCCTGTGCCGGATCGTCTTCTGCGCTCAGGTTGTTGAAGGTGCTGTCCCACAACTCGATGATGTTGCTCAGCACCGCGATGTACAGCCCCAGCTTGTTGGTGAAGTAATAGTGCAAGTTGGCTTTGGGTAAGCCGGCATTCTGCGCGATGGTGTTCATGCTGGTGCCCTTGAAGCCATGCCGAGCGAATTCGTCCTCGGCCGCCTTGAGGATTGCTTCTTCGTTCTTCTGCCGAATGCGGCTGGCCGGTTTGGTGGCGCTGGGGCTATGAGCGGGGACTTCAAGGGTCATGTGCGATTCCAGACGGATCATTTGGGTGCGACGCGGTGAACACATAGCGCACCCGCGATCATCCGACAAGCGTGACCTCGAAAATCAGTGTTCAAAGGATTCCGCTGTCTGTTTTTTGGCTTCGCTCGATTCCTTGCCTTCCGGAAGTAGCAGGCACATCACGATGGCCGTCAGCCCGCCGCTGGTGATTGCCGAGTCGAACAGGCTCTGCACCCATTGCGGCAAATGATGCAGCAGCGTCGGCTGCGCCGCGATACCCAGCCCTACACCGAACGAGGTGGCGATGATCAGCATGCTGCGGCGATCCAGCGGCGCTTGAGCAAGGATCCGTACGCCCGCCGCCGCGACGCTGCCGAACATCACCAATGTCGCGCCGCCAAGCACCGGTTTCGGAATCTGCTGAAGGATCGCACCGATCATCGGGAACAGTCCGAGCAGAAACAGGATTGCTCCGATGTACAGACCCACATACCGACTGGCGACGCCGGTGAGCTGGATCACTCCGTTATTCTGCGCGAAGGTGGTATTCGGGAACGCACTGAAAGTCGCCGCGATCATACAACTGACGCCGTCGCCCAACACACCCCCCTTCAGCCGGGCAATGTAGCTTGGGCCCTTGATGGGTTCGCGGGAGAGCATGCAGTTGGCGGTGAGGTCGCCGACGGTTTCGATACTGCTGATCAGATAAATCAGCGCAACCGGCAGGAGCGCGGCCCAGTCGAAGCTGAATCCGAACCGAAAGGGCACGGGAATGGTGACCAGCGCAACGTCGGCAATGGAGTGAGGCACGAGCTTGCCGCTGAACCAGGCAGCGATGCTGCCGATCGCGAGCCCGATAATAATGGCCGACAGCCGCAACCAGGGCGCGCTTGAGCGGTTGAGCACGACGATCACTGCCAGCACGAAAACGCCAAGGGCCAGATTGACCGGCTCACCGAAGTCCGGAGCGTTGAAGCCGCCTCCCAGATCAGTCACACCGACCTTGATCAGGCTGACGCCGATTAGCGTGATGACGATGCCGGTTACCAGTGGCGTGATCACTCGACGCAGCTGTCCGATGAAACGGCTGAGCACAATCTGCACGATGGCGCCGAAGAAACATACTCCGAACACCATGGCCATGATGTCTTCCGGGCTGCCACCGCGCTGCTTGACCATGAAGCCTGCCGACAGTACCGCGCCGAGAAACGCGAAACTGGTCCCCTGCAGGCAAATCATGCCCGCTCCGATACCGAACGGCCGGCGCGCCTGGATGAACGTCCCCACGCCCGAGACCATCAACGCCATGCTGATCAGATAAGGCATGTAAGCACCGAGCCCGAGCGCCGATCCGATAATCAGTGGCGGCGTGATAATACCCACGAATGCAGCGAGCACATGCTGGATTGCCGCCAGGCTCGCGGGCCCGGGGCGCGGCCGGTCGTTGAGGCCATAGATGAGGTCGTTATTGTCTGGCGCTTCAGGCTGCATGCTGGCTCTCGATTTTGTGTGGGGCTTCTACATCCAGCCTTACTGCAAAAACCTGTCCAACTGATCAGTTACCTGTTCACCGATTCGCTGTACATGCCCGCCTATCAAGGGCTGGACGAATATGGCGGCCGTTTGACTGCGTGTTATTGAGGTGCCGACGTACTGAGCCGGCCTCATCGTGTGGCAGCCAGACTCTCCAGGAAACTTTCCAGCACCAAATGGGGGCGGCGACCTTTGCGCGTGACGGTCACAAGGCTCAGGTCGTAAAACCGCGTTTTGGGCTTCAGCGCACGCAGCCGTCCCTGCTGCACCCAAAGGCTGGCGTAATGATCGGGTAGATAACCGATGTAACGCCCGGTCAGAATCAGAAACGCCATGCCTTCCCGGTCCGACGCGCTCGCGCTGCATTTCAGCGCCTGATAGTGAGCCTGGATTTCACCCGGCAGACGAAACGTCGGCGCAATGGTCTCCTGAGCGGACAGCCGATCGTCGTCAAGCAGCGCATCGTCTACGTAAAACAAGGGATGGCCGACCGCGCAATACAGCAGCGAACGTTCGCTATACAGCGGCTGGTATTCAAGTCCCGACAAGGCGCTGGCCTGGGGTACGACGCCAACGTGCAAGCTGCCGTCGAGCACACCCTGCTCGACTTCATTGGGCGCGATCATGCGGATGTTGATGTGCACGTCCGGGCCACGTTCTTTCAGATGGGACAGCGCGTGGGTGATGCGCATATGGGGGAGGGTGACCAGATTGTCCGTCAGTCCGATGTTCAGTTCGCCGCGCAGATGTCGGTGAAGACCATTCACCTCCGTACGAAAACTCTCGAGGGCGCTCAACAATTGCAGTGATGACTGATAGACCTCGCGGCCTTCCTCCGTCAGGGAAAACCCCGCACGCCCCCGTTGGCAAAGACGCAATCCCAAGCGTTGCTCGAGGTCGCTCATCTGCTGACTGATGGCGGAGCGACCAATGCCCAGCGCGCTTTCCGCTGCCGAAAAGCCGCCGGACTCCACCACGCTACGAAAGATGCGCAAAAGACGAATATCAAAGTCGCTGACTTGCGCCAGCGGTTCGTTGCGGCGGGTGCTCATAGTTTAGTGACCAGTCAACTGAAGATCGTAAAAGCAGGATTTTCCAGACTTTATGCCCGTGGCACTGTTAGCTGCAACCGGCACTGCTCCTGCCCGCACTTCAATCAGGAAATCAGGCCAACCCCGCCCTGTGAGGTTAATTCCGATGAATATGCCCGAATCGTCCGACATGTCACTGGCGAGCCAGCTCAAACTTGACGCCCACTGGATGCCCTACACGGCGAACCGAAACTTCCACCGTGATCCACGGCTGATCGTCGCCGCTGAAGGCAGCTATCTCACGGACGATAAGGGTCGCAAAATCTACGATGGCCTGTCGGGGCTGTGGACCTGCGGGGCAGGGCATACGCGCAAAGAAATCCAGGAAGCCGTTTCGCGGCAGTTGGGCACGCTGGACTACTCGCCAGGATTCCAGTTCGGACATCCGCTGTCCTTCCAGCTGGCTGAAAAGATCACCGATCTGACACCCGGCAAGCTGAATCACGTCTTCTATACCGACTCTGGATCGGAGTGCGCTGACACTGCCGTCAAGATGGTGCGGGCTTACTGGCGTTTGAAAGGTCAGGCGACCAAAACCAAGATGATCGGCCGCGCCCGTGGCTATCATGGTGTGAATATCGCGGGCACCAGTCTGGGTGGCGTTAACGGCAACCGAAAGATGTTTGGGCAATTGATGGACGTCGATCATCTGCCTCATACGCTGCTTGCCAGCAACGCCTATTCGCGGGGCATGCCGGAGCAGGGCGGCATTGCGCTGGCCGATGAAATGCTCAAGCTCATCGAGCTGCACGATGCGTCGAACATTGCCGCGGTGATTGTTGAGCCCATGGCGGGTTCTGCGGGAGTGATTGTTCCGCCACAAGGCTATCTCAAGCGTCTGCGTGAAATCTGTGATCAGCACAACATTCTGCTGATTTTCGATGAGGTGATCACGGGCTTCGGGCGCACCGGCTCGATGTTCGGCGCCGACAGCTTCGGCGTTACCCCGGACCTGATGTGTATCGCCAAGCAGATCACCAACGGTGCGATCCCCATGGGGGCAGTGATTGCCAGCACTGAGATTTACCAGACGTTCATGAATCAGCCGACGCCCGAGTACGCCGTGGAATTCCCACATGGCTACACCTATTCAGCGCATCCGGTCGCGTGCGCGGCCGGCCTCGCCGCTCTGGAAATCATTCAGCGCGAGAGCCTGGTGCAGCAGGTCGCTGAAACTGCGCCGCACTTCGAAGGCTATCTGCACGGTTTGAAGGGCAGCAAGAATGTCGTCGATATTCGTAACTACGGTCTCGCTGGCGCCATTCAGATTGCGCCGCGCGACGGCGACGCCATTGTGCGTCCATTCGAAACGGCCATGAAACTGTGGAAGGCAGGTTTTTACGTGCGCTTCGGCGGTGACACCCTTCAGTTCGGCCCGACGTTTAACAGCAAGCCGGAAGACCTCGACCGCATGTTTGACGCAGTCGGTCAGGCCCTTAATCAAATCGACTGACCCCCTTTGCAGGTTTGCAGGCGCCACTTCGGCAGCGCCTGCGGGCTGATATTTTTTGGAGTTATGCATGAGCACCATTCAACACCTGATACATGGCGAGCGGGTCAGCGAAGACGGCCGCAGCGCGGATGTGTTCAACCCCTCGACTGGTCATGCCATTCGCAAGGTGCCACTCGCCAGTCGCGAAACCGTTCAACAAGCGATCGACTCTGCCAAGGCTGCTTTCCCCGCGTGGCGCAATACCCCTCCTGCCAAGCGCGCGCAGGTCATGTTCCGCTTCAAGCAATTGCTGGAACAGAACGAGGCGCGTATCGCCCGGCTGATCAGCGAAGAGCACGGCAAGACCATCGAAGATGCCGCGGGAGAACTCAAGCGGGGTATCGAAAACGTCGAATACGCCTGTGCGGCGCCTGAAATTCTCAAGGGCGAGTACAGCCGCAACGTCGGCCCGAACATTGATGCGTGGTCTGACTTTCAGCCGCTTGGCGTAGTGGCTGGCATCACCCCCTTCAACTTCCCTGCCATGGTTCCGCTGTGGATGTACCCGTTGGCGATTGCCTGCGGCAACTGTTTCATCCTCAAACCGTCCGAGCGCGATCCAAGCTCAACCTTGCTGATCGCCGAGTTGCTCCATGAAGCCGGATTGCCGAAGGGCGTCCTGAATGTCGTGCACGGCGACAAGGTGGCGGTTGATGCGTTGATCCAAGCCCCTGAAGTCAAAGCGCTGAGTTTTGTGGGTTCCACCCCGATCGCCGAGTACATCTATAAAGAGGCTACTGCACGCGGCAAGCGGGTACAGGCATTGGGCGGCGCGAAGAACCACGCAGTGCTGATGCCCGACGCGGACCTGGATAACGCCGTAAGCGCATTGATGGGCGCGGCCTATGGTTCCTGCGGCGAGCGCTGCATGGCGATTTCGGTCGCAGTGTGCGTGGGTGACCAAGTCGCCGACGCACTGGTCGCCAAGCTCGTGCCGCAAATCAATGGGTTGAAGATCGGCGCCGGGACTTCCAGCGGACTCGATATGGGCCCTCTGGTCACGGGGCAGCATCGCGACAAAGTCAGCAGCTATATAGAGGACGGCGTGGGTGCAGGTGCGAAGCTGGTTGTGGACGGTCGTGGGCTCACGGTCCCAGGACACGAAGATGGTTTTTTCCTGGGTGGATGCTTGTTCGACCATGTCACGGCCGAGATGCGCATCTATAAAGAAGAGATATTCGGGCCGGTGCTGTGCATTGTGCGTGTGGACAGCCTCGAACATGCGATGCAACTGATCAACGACCATGAATACGGCAATGGCACCTGCATCTTCACTCGCGATGGTGAGGCGGCCCGTCTGTTCTACGACGAGATCGAAGTGGGTATGGTTGGGGTGAACGTTCCACTGCCTGTACCTGTGGCTTATCACAGCTTTGGCGGATGGAAGCGGTCACTGTTTGGTGACCTGCATGCTTATGGCCCGGATGGCGTTCGCTTCTATACCCGTCGCAAAGCCATTACACAGCGATGGCCGCAGCGGGCCAGTCACGAGGCCTCGCAGTTCGCGTTCCCCAGTCTTTAATGCTTCAGGGTGGGCGGGGCCCCAAACTTGTCCACTCGATCCGTTATTTTTGACTGATATGACAGTTTCATTAAATAAGTGCTTGACGCCCCTCTGGATCTGTCTATAATTCGCCCCACTTCCGGCGCAGACGAAACGGAAAACTCCTTGATAATCAAAGAGTTGGACGAAGTAAGCAGCGA
>NZ_JBTOPV010000030.1:0-51833 GCF_055284355.1 Pseudomonas sp. HP_01
CGAAGCATTCCTCGCTGCTTACTTCGTCCAACTCTTTGATTATCAAGGAGTTTTCCGTTTCGTCTGCGCCGGAAGTGGGGCGAATTATAGACAGATCCAGAGGGGCGTCAACACCTAATTTGAACTTTTAGCGAAAAAGCTAAAACTCCAATGAAATCCTATACTTCCCTTCTGTTTATATAGAGACCATGCGATCACACCCGCGAGAGAATAAGCCTCTAAAGAACACCCGCTTCACGCAGCGTCATTACGTCAGCGTCTGATAAGCCCAATACGC
Source organism: Pseudomonas sp. HP_01 (assembly GCF_055284355.1). Classification (NCBI taxonomy): domain Bacteria; kingdom Pseudomonadati; phylum Pseudomonadota; class Gammaproteobacteria; order Pseudomonadales; family Pseudomonadaceae; genus Pseudomonas; species Pseudomonas sp. HP_01. The sequence continues at coordinate 278 of NZ_JBTOPV010000030.1, forward strand.
CGGTGAGAACCTCCAACGTATGCTCTCCCAACAACGGCGGCGCACGCCGATATTCAACAGGCGTCGCTGATAAACGGATAGGGCTGGCGACTTGAGGAACCGTTCCGCCCAACGCATGCGGCAAGTCCACCTGCAAGCCGCGGAACTGCACCTGCGGATCTGCGAACACCTGGGCGACATCGTTAATAGGCCCACACGGAACGCCCGCAACCTCCAATGCCGTGACCCACTCGGCAGTTGTCTTGAAGACGGTGGCCTGCCGAATCAGCGGGATCAACTCGGCACGATGCGCCACGCGCTGCTTGTTAGTCGCAAACCGCGGATCGCTGGCCCACTGCGGTTGCCCGGCCACTTCCGCAAATTTCCGGAATTGGTTGTCGTTGCCTACCGTGAGAATGAAATCGCCATCGGCAGTAGGGAAATCCTGGTAGGGCACGATATTCGGGTGAGCATTACCCAATCTCCTTGGCGAGACGCCTGTCGTCAGGTAATTCATTGCCTGATTCGCCAAGCAGGCGACCTGTACATCCAGCAAGGCCATATCGATATGCTGTCCGGGCCCTCCCTGGTCCCGGTGCGCCAGAGCAGCGAGAATCGCAGAAGTCGAATACAGCCCTGTCAGAATATCCGTCAGGGCCACGCCTACCTTGACCGGGCCGGCACCATCTTCCCCCTCGGGACGACCGGTAAGACTCATGAGTCCACCGAGCCCCTGAATCATAAAGTCGTAACCTGCTCGCTTGGCGTATGGCCCCGTCTGACCGAACCCGGTGATCGAGCAATAGATGAGCCTTGGGTTTTCCAACTGCAGCGATTCGTAGTCCAGGCCGTAGGCCTTCAGCCCGCCAACCTTAAAGTTCTCGATGACGATATCGGACCGAGCCGCCAGCTCGCGAACCAACCTCTGCCCTTCAGGCTGAGTGAAATCTATGGTGACTGACTGCTTGTTGCGGTTGGCCGAAAGGTAGTACGCAGCTTCGGACGTATTTTCTCCGCGCGGATCCTTCAGAAAGGGGGGGCCCCATGCGCGTGTGTCGTCGCCATTGCCGGGGCGCTCGATCTTAATCACCTCCGCACCCAGGTCAGCCAGAATTTGCCCCGCCCAAGGCCCGGCAAGAACCCGAGACAAGTCCAGCACACGCAGATGAGATAACGCGCCCATGGCAGGCTCCTTAGTAGAAGGCCTGAATGCCGGTCTGCGCGCGACCCAGGATGAGCGCATGGACGTCATGAGTACCTTCATAGGTATTCACCACTTCCAGGTTGACCAGATGCCTGGCGATACCGAACTCATCAGAAATACCGTTACCGCCCAGCATGTCACGCGCCATACGCGCGATGTCCAGGGACTTGCCGCAGGAGTTGCGTTTCATGATGGAGGTGATTTCGACCGCAGCAGTACCCTCGTCTTTCATTCGGCCAAGACGCAGGCAGCCTTGGAGCGCCAACGTGATCTCGGTCTGCATATCAGCGAGCTTTTTCTGGATCAACTGATTGGCTGCGAGCGGACGGCCGAACTGTTGACGGTCCAGCGTGTATTGACGCGCGGTGTGCCAGCAAAACTCGGCGGCCCCCAAGGCGCCCCAGGAGATGCCATAGCGTGCGGAGTTCAGGCACGTGAAAGGCCCTTTTAGACCTCGGACGTCCGGGAAGATGTTCTCTTCCGGCACAAACACGTTGTCCATCACGATCTCGCCTGTGATCGAGGCGCGAAGGCCGACCTTGCCGTGAATCGCCGGAGCAGTCAGGCCTTGCCAGCCTTTTTCCAGCACAAAGCCACGGATGTCCCCAGCGTCATCCTTGGCCCAGACAACGAACACGTCAGCGATCGGGCTGTTAGTGATCCACATTTTGCTGCCGGTGAGACGATAGCCGCCTTCGACGCTCCGCGCACGGGTGATCATCGCGCCCGGATCCGAACCATGATTGGGTTCGGTCAGGCCGAAGCAACCAATCCATTCTCCGGACGCGAGCTTTGGCAGGTACTTCTGTTTTTGCGCTTCGGTGCCGAATTCGTTGATAGGCACCATGACCAGGGAGGACTGCACGCTCATCATCGAGCGATAACCGGAATCGACGCGCTCGACTTCGCGAGCGATCAAGCCGTAACACACATAGTTCAGACCGCTACCGCCGTACTGCTCCGGGATCGTGGCACCGAGTAGACCTATCTCACCCATCTCGCGAAAGATCGCCGGGTCTGTCTTTTCATGCCGGAAGGCTTCAAGCACGCGCGGCGCCAGCTTGTCGTTGGCGAACTGCTCGGCGCTGTCGCGGACCATGCGCTCTTCTTCGGTGAGTTGCTGGTCCAGCAACAGGGGGTCGATCCAACTGAAACTTGCCTTGCCGCTCATGATTCTCTCCTCACCAAATGCGCTTCCGGACCTGCCGGTAAAGTAATGAAGCGAGCCTAGGCGTGAAGCCTTAACGGAGCAAACGACGATTTCGCATCATCTTGTGCTAATTTCTCACTCCGAAATCCGCTAGGCAGCACTCGGCCCACCCTTCTAAGTGAGGCAAAGGTACATGCGTCGTAAAATCCCAAGCACCGCTGCGCTGATAAGCTTCGAGGCAGCCGCGCGACACGAGAGCTTCACCAAGGCGGCCGAGGAGCTTTCCCTGACCCAGAGCGCGATCTGCCGTCAGATCGCGAGCCTGGAAGAGTTCTTGAATGTCAGCCTATTCCGACGCTCGCGACGGGGTTTGAAGCTTACTGAAGCGGGCCTTTCCTACAGCCGGCGCATCGCCACCCAACTCGATGCCGTTGAGCGCGACACGCTGTCAGTGATGGGTCATCAGGGCGTCAATGTGATCGAACTTGCGGTGGTGCCTACATTCGGCACGCAATGGCTACTTCCGCGCCTTAAAGATTTTCAGAAGAAACACCCTGACGTCACTATTAACCTGACCAACCGCACGCGCCCCTTTCTGTTCGCGGATACCGAATTCGACGCAGCGATCTACTTTGGCGATGCTGATTGGTCCGGTACCGAATCCCACAAACTAATGGGCGAAAACCCGATGCCTGTCTGCAGCCCCGCATTGCTCGGGGAACGGCATAGCATCAGCGCTCAAGACCTGGCCGAGATGCCGCTGCTTCAACAGACCACTCGGCCCTACGCCTGGCGGCAGTGGTTCAACTCGCTGGACATGGGCGTGGCACGCGACATGACGGGGCCGCGTTACGAGCTATTCTCCATGCTTGCGCAGGCCGCCATGCACGACATGGGTGTGGCGCTGATCCCGCCATTTCTTATTCAGCGTGAATTGGCCGAAAAACGACTGGTGATTGCCAATCCGCACCAGCTTTCAAGCGCTAAGGCGTATTACTTGATGATTCCGGAGCGTAAAACGGAATCGGCCTCCCTGAAAGCGTTTCGCGACTGGCTTATCCAGCAGGCCGGGACCTATTCGTTGCCTTGAGAGCCCTTCACAACCCCCATACTTTTCTGTAGTCCGCTTACTTTAAAACCTACAGATATCTTGATTTGTCGCATTTATGACACACCCAACTTATTTGGTCTAAACACCCAATAGTCATACAAATAGCGCCCTACAGCCTGATTTCGGCTGGTACTCGTACCTCATCGATTGAGAAGCGCCCAGCGCCTTAAATTCATTAAATGCCATACAGATCAATACGTTGTGCTAATTAGTGCGTCAATCGGTCACAGGATGACTTGTAGTACATTTTTCGTTCAGTTACAGAAACCCTTGAAGGCCTCTGGCATCCCCTGCAAAATGCCGCGCCCGGCTGCTTTAACGGGCGTAGTGATCGCAATTCCAGCCCTCGGGCCGTAGCGCGCTGGCCTCATTAAAGACAATAAGATCACGCAGGAGATTTGACGTGCACATTGGAGTCCCCCTCGAAACCCAGCTTGGTGAAACCCGGGTCGCCGCCACTCCCGAGACCATCAAAAAACTCATCGCCCAAGGCCACACAGTGACTGTTCAGAACGGCGCGGGCCTTGCAGCGAGCGTGACCGACAGTGCTTATGAGGCAGCAGGCGCCTTGGTGGGCAGCGCCGCCGATGCATTCGGTGCCGAACTCATTCTCAAGGTCTCCGCTCCCAGCGACGCTGAGCTCCCGCTGATCAAAAGCGGCGCAGTGGTTGTCGGGATGCTCAACCCTTTCAATAACGACATGATCACCAGGCTGGCCGAGCGCGGGATCACCGCCTTTGCCCTCGAAGCGGCGCCACGCACCTCGCGCGCGCAAAGCCTTGACGTACTGTCTTCCCAAGCCAACATTGCCGGCTATAAGTCTGTCCTGTTGGCGGCGCATCACTACCCACGCTTCATGCCCATGCTGATGACAGCGGCCGGTACGGTGAAAGCAGCGCGCGTGCTGATTCTCGGCGCGGGCGTTGCGGGGCTGCAGGCCATCGCCACTGCCAAACGTCTGGGTGCGGTCATTGAGGCTTCCGACGTACGTCCGGCCGTCAAGGAGCAGATCGAATCGCTGGGGGCCAAGTTCGTTGACGTGCCATACGAGACCGACGAGGAGCGCGAGGCTGCCGTGGGCGTCGGCGGTTACGCCCGCCCGATGCCGGCCAGCTGGATGCAGCGTCAGGCAGTGGCCGTGCATGAGCGCGCCAGGCAGGCGGACATCGTCATTACAACGGCGCTGATCCCCGGTCGCAAAGCGCCAGTGCTGTTGAGCGCTGAAACAGTTGCACAGATGAAGCCCGGTTCGGTGGTAATCGATCTGGCTGCAGCGCAGGGCGGCAACTGTCCGCTGACGGTGGCAGACCAAGTGGTGGTCGAGCACGGGGTGACCATCGTCGGCCACACGAACCTGCCTGCCATGGTCGCGGCGGATGCATCTGCTCTTTATGCGCGCAATCTGCTGGACTTCATGAAGCTGCTCTTCAACCAGGAAGGACAGTTCCAGATCAACCTCGAAGACGACATCGTTGCCGCGTGCCTTATGTGCCGCGATGGCCAAGTCATCCGCAAGAACGGCTGAGGATAAAAATAATGGAAGAGTTCATCTCACCCGGTATCTACAACCTGATCATTTTCGTGCTGGCCATTTATGTCGGCTACCACGTGGTCTGGAACGTGACGCCTGCGCTGCACACCCCGTTGATGGCGGTCACCAACGCTATCTCGGCCATCGTCATCGTCGGCGCCATGCTGGCCGCAGCGCTGACAGTAACGCCACTGGGCAAAACCATGGGCACGCTGGCGGTCGCGCTGGCCGCCGTTAACGTTTTCGGCGGTTTTCTGGTCACCCGGCGCATGCTGGAGATGTTCAAAAAGAAAGCGCCCAAGGTTAAAGACGAGGTAGCCAAGTAATGAGCATGAACCTCGTCACATTGCTGTACCTCGTTTCAGCAATCTGTTTCATCCAGGCGCTAAAGGGCTTGTCTCACCCGACCACATCGCGTCGAGGCAACCTGTTCGGCATGCTCGGCATGGGTCTGGCTGTTCTGACTACGATCGGACTGGTCTTCAAACTGGCCGCGCTGTCTACAGACGGTGCCAGCGCAGGCATTGGTTATATCCTGATCGGTTTGCTGGTCGGCGGCACTGCCGGCTCGATCATGGCCAAGCGCGTCGAAATGACCAAGATGCCGGAACTGGTCGCCTTCATGCACAGCATGATTGGTCTGGCAGCCGTATTCATCGCCATCGCTGCCGTCGTCGAACCACAGTCGCTCGGCATCGTTCACCACTTGGGTGATCCGATTCCAGCGGGCAACCGTCTGGAGTTGTTCCTTGGCGCGGCGATCGGGGCGATCACGTTCTCAGGTTCGGTCATCGCGTTCGGCAAATTGTCCGGCAAATACAAATTCCGCCTGTTCCAGGGCGCACCGGTGCAGTTTGCCGGTCAGCACAAGCTCAATCTGACTCTGGGTCTGGCGACACTGCTGTTCGGTATCACGTTCATGCTGACGGGCAGCCTGTTCGCGTTCAGCGTCATGCTGATCCTGGCGTTCGTGATTGGCGTGCTGCTGATTATTCCGATTGGCGGCGCAGACATGCCGGTCGTGGTGTCGATGCTCAACAGTTATTCGGGCTGGGCGGCGGCGGGTATTGGCTTCTCGCTGAACAACTCGATGCTGATCATCGCCGGCTCCCTGGTCGGCTCTTCCGGCGCGATTCTGTCGTACATCATGTGCAAAGCGATGAACCGCTCGTTCTTCAACGTGATTGGTGGCGGCTTCGGTGGCGCAACGGATGCCGGTACTGCGAGCGGCACCCAAGAAGCCCGCCCGGTCAAATCGGGATCGGCTGACGACGCGACTTTCCTGCTGACCAACGCTGATACCGTGATCATAGTGCCCGGCTACGGGCTGGCGGTCGCTCGAGCGCAACACGCGCTTAAAGAGCTGACCGAAAAGCTGACCCACGCAGGCGTCACGGTGAAGTACGCGATCCACCCGGTGGCCGGTCGGATGCCGGGGCATATGAACGTGCTGCTGGCGGAGGCCGAGGTGCCTTACGATCAGGTGTTCGAGATGGAGGACATCAACTCCGAATTCGGTCAGGCGGACGTCGTCCTGGTGTTAGGCGCCAACGATGTGGTCAATCCGGCGGCCAAGAACGATCCCAAGTCGCCAATTGCCGGCATGCCAATTCTTGAGGCGTACAAGGCCAAGACCATCATCGTCAACAAGCGCTCCATGGCCAGCGGCTATGCAGGCCTGGATAACGAACTGTTCTATCTGGACAAAACCATGATGGTCTTTGGTGACGCCAAAAAGGTCATTGAAGACATGGTCAAAGCGATCGAATAACGGTTGCAACCCGCGATAAAACAACCCTCGGCGCAGGTGATGGCCGAGGGTTTTTTACACCCCGGGTAAAAGTGTTTCTCGCGCAGAGGCGCTAATTAGAGCCTTTATTGCGACCTTGGTAGCGGGACGAACAAACCTCAAATCTCTAGACTTCGCTCACGCATCTTTGTCATGAGATTAAACACCATGCACCGTGAACGAATCCGTCTGCCCTCACTGATGAGCAAGATAATGAGTGCGTCCGACGCCGCTTCCTTGATCAAGGACGGCATGACCGTCGGCATGAGCGGCTTCACCCGCGCCGGGGAAGCCAAAGCCGTGCCCCAGGCGCTGGCCGATCGAGCCAAGACCACACCGTTGAAGATCAGCCTGATGACCGGCGCCAGCCTGGGAAATGATCTGGACAAGCAACTGACGGAAGCTGGCGTGCTCTCCCGCCGCATGCCGTTTCAGGTCGACAGCACCCTGCGCAAGGCCATCAACGACGGCACTGTGATGTTCATCGATCAACACTTGTCGGACACCGTCGAGCAGTTGCGCAATCGCCAGATCAAGGCAGTGGATATCGCCGTGATTGAATGTGTGGCAATCACCGAAGAAGGGCACCTGGTGCTCAGCACGTCAGTCGGCAACTCGGCGAGCTTCGCCATTCTTGCGGAACACGTGATCATCGAGATCAACCTCGCCCAGCCCTTGGAGCTCGAGGGGTTGCATGACATCTATATACCCACTTACCGGCCAACGCGCCTGCCGATCCCGGTGCTCAAGACCGATACCCGAATTGGTAGCCAGGCCGTGAAGATCGATCCGGCCAAGATCGTCGGCATCGTGATCAGCAATCAACCCGACTCGCCGTCGACTGTATTGCCGGCAGACACAGACACTCAGGCCATCGCAGGCCACCTTGTCGAGTTCTTCAAGAATGAAGTGCGACTGAACCGACTCACCAACCAGCTCATGCCGCTGCAGGCGGGGGTAGGCACGATCGCCAATGCCGTCATGACGGGGCTGATCGATTCACCTTTTCACGGCATGACCATGTATTCGGAAGTGCTACAGGACTCGACGTTCGATCTGTTCGAGGCGGGGAAGCTGGATTTTGCTTCGGGCTGTTCCATGACGCTGTCCGAGCGTAAGCATGCCGCGGTCTATGACAACCTTGAGCAGTACAGATCCAGACTGTTATTGCGGCCTCAGGAGATCTCTAACCATCCGGAGGTCGTACGCCGGCTGGGCATCATCGGCATTAACACTGCCCTGGAATTCGACCTGTACGGGAACGTCAATTCCACCCACGTGGGTGGCACGCGGATGATGAACGGGATCGGGGGATCGGGGGATTTCGCGCGTAACGCCCATCTCGCCATTTTCGTGACCAAGTCGATTGCCAAAGCCGGGGCGATCTCGAGTGTTGTGCCCATGGTCAGCCATGTAGATCACACCGAACACGACGTCGACATCCTGGTGACAGAGATCGGATTGGCAGACCTGCGAGGTCTGGCACCCCGCGAACGCGCCCGGGTCATCATCGACAACTGCGTGCACCCGGCGTATCGCGAGGCGCTGAATGACTACTTCCGCCGGGCCTGCGCAATTGGCGGTCACACCCCACATGTTCTGCGGGATGCACTGAGTTGGCACCTCAACCTGGAAGAAACGGGTCGCATGTTGGCGATCTGAAAGCACAGTTTGTCAGTGGCGGCGACCTTTCGTCGTCACAGTTCGAGCGGTGAACGCAAATCCTGCAAAAACTGTACTGCTGTATGGGTGATTTTTCCTGGGCAGCACCGGAAATCCACCCTCTAAGCATCCAAAAAGCACACTTCTGGTGCAGACCCGTACAGTTGCCCCGCTTCCGAACAAAACAGTGGTGTTTAACAGTTAACTGGAGCAGCACAATACAAATGAACTGTGTCTAGAGAGAGAAGGGCAATGAGAGGAATATTGTCACCAATCAAGTCACTCTCTAATCCCGCCACAAGCGGAAGGAAGAAGCATCATGGAACGCACCGTCAGTTCCGAACTGTTCTACGAAGAAACCGCAAAAACCGCACAAGCCTCGTTGCCGCTGCGCATGTTCGCCAATCTGATGCTCTGGCAGCGTCGTCTGTCCAGCCGCCATCAACTGGCTCGTCTGGATGCACGCTTGCTGGCTGACGCCGGTATCAGCGAATCCCAGCGTTACGAAGAGCTGAGCAAGCCGTTCTGGCGCTAATTTAGCGTCTGCTGGTCCAGGCTACGCGCCTCTCACCAGCAACCCGAATTGTTCAAACAAAACCCGTCAGCAGGTCACTGCTGACGGGTTTTGTCGTTTCAGCCGGAAACAAAGCCTGGTAAGCGCTGACCAGTACAGTTTAATAAATCTGTTTAAACACCTATACAGAGCAATAACTCCGGGGCATTTGTAGCAAGTGTGCATCGCAATGTTGCGACCTGCACAAGGCCGGGATGGCTCGCGCGACCGCTTATAAGCTAATCTTCGGCTACCGTGACCACGCACTCGCGAGACAGCTATCGCTGAGCTTCCGATTTAAGCGTCAGTGGTTTTCGAATCCCGTTACTTTGGAGTGCCTATATGTCTCGTGTTCGTCTGTTGAGTGCCGCTTTGCTGATCGTTGCTGCCACCGGAGCCCAGGCTTCCAGTTTCGTCGTTACAACTGACACCATCGTCCGTGCGCTAGATGCTTCTTCCAATGCCACGTCTAAAATCTCCTCCTCCTTCCATGACGACAAGATCGTTCTGGCCGCCCGCGACGACGCAGCAAGCTTCGTTGCCAGCGAAGGCGAGATCCGTGGTGTGAAGCTTCAGGGCGCCCTGCAACACATTCGCGAGGTTGCACCTGGCCTGCAAGCGTCGGACGCGCAACTCGCACAAGCGATTCTTGCCATCTGATTCAGTATCGCGACAGGTTTATCCAGGGCGCGCCTGGGCCTTTGCTCTGGCTCTGGCCCGGGTGTTGCGCTAGCCTTGCGACTCGTATCGCTAAACCTGAACAGCCCTGAATAGCCATGCAATCGTTGTCTCGCCTAGTGCTTGCCGTCACCGCCACCTTGAGTGTTTCCACTCAGGTTCTGGCGTTCGATGTGACCACACAAAGCCTGGTCAAAACCGGATACGCCACCAGCCAGGTGACGACAGGGCCTTTCGATAGCAAGTTGATAATTGCCGCCCAGGATGATGCTGCAGTGTTTGTCGCCAGTGACGGCCAACTGCGAGGAGCACGGCTGGAGTCGGCGATTGAGTACCTGCGTCAATCCCGTCCAAAACTTCATGCAAGCGACCTTGAACTGGCGCAGGCAATCCTCGTCCAATAGTCACTTTTTTGTAACTTCCGTATTTTGGAGACGTTCCATGCGTACCCCGTTGATCGCTGCCGCCCTCGGCCTGCTCTTGCTGACTGACATGGCACAGGCACAAACCCTGAAGGCCACCAGTAACATCGTCGTTCGCGCCCTCGGCCGCAGCATCGATTTCACCTCAGACACCACTTCATCCGTGCGCAACTGGAAACTCGTGCTTGAAGCCCGTGACGATGCCGCCAGTTATGTTGCCAGTAACGGCGATATCCATGGCGCACTGCTCGACGCAGCTTTCATCACATTGCGCGATCGCCTGCCTGAAGCCCGCAACGCCAGTGACCAGGACCTCGCCGAGGCCATCCTCGCACTGTGAAACGCCTCGCTGTCTGGCTGCTGACGTCGGCGCTCTCGCTGATTTGCACGAACGCCTTCGCCGACCTCAGCCTGTCGCTGCATACCGACGGGCTCAGTCCTGCTCAACAAAAGGCCAGCCAGACATTGCTCGACGAAGCCATGGCGCACCTGCCGCCATTGTTTGTCAGCAAGCTTGATAGAAAGGTCGAAGTGCATTGGACCGACGACATGCCGTCCAATGCCTACGGTCGTGCAGACGGTCCGTACCGTCTGGACCTGAATGAGCACCTGCTCGCAGGCCTGACCGATGGCAGCGCCGCAACGACCCGAACCAATCGTCCTCACGGCACCGTGCGCGAGGAAATGCTCGCCACGGTTCTGCATGAGCTGACCCATATCTATGATCACGCGCAGCTCTGGTCCCCTGAAGACCGGAGGCTGATTGTCGCTTGTGCCCGACAGGGCAAGAGCGTGGGCAAAGTAGGCCTGCGTGACAGCTGCCGGGGGCAAACCGACCGACGCTTCACGTTGAGTGATGATCCGCGCCTTCTGGATCTGGCCGGCTGGCCGCAATACGTCGGCCGCCGCGGTGACAGGGAAGAGCGCAACGGCCAGGTCGCGCGCAGTCCGGACATCTACGAAATCAGCAGCCCGCTGGAATTCGTTGCGGTGAACATGGAGTACTTCCTCCTCGATCCCGCTTACGCCTGCCGCCGTCCAGCGCTGTACGACTATTACAAGGCCCGGTTCAACTGGGCGCCAGCGAGGAAGGATCAGTGCCCGACGTCCTATCCTTATCTCAACGCAGGTAACGACTTTGCCCGGGAGCCGCTGGGCAAGCTCGACCCCGAGCGGGTTTACGAAGTCGATTACCTGCTGGCCGAGGCCAACCAGAATCTGGCGAGCCGTTGGGGCCATAGCATGCTGCGGCTGGTGATCTGCAAGCCCGGTCGCCCGCGTGGCCCCGACTGCCGGCTGGACCTGGATCAGCACCTGGTGCTGTCGTACCGCGCCTTTGTCAACGACCTGCAGCTGTCCAGCTGGAGCGGCTTGACCGGCAAATATCCGTCGCGCCTGTTTGTCCTGCCGCTGGGTCAGGTCATCGATGAGTACACCAAGACCGAACTGCGCGGCCTGGCCTCGGTCCCGCTGAAACTGTCCCGTGAGGAGATCAACGGCCTGGTTCAACACGCCGCCGAGATGCACTGGGCATACGACGGGGATTACTGGTTCCTGTCCAATAACTGCGCGGTGGAAAACCTGAAACTACTGCGCAGCGGCACTGACGATCCGCGGCTTGTCGGGCTGGACAGCATCATGCCCAACGGGCTGCTGGAAGTGCTGAAGGGCAGGGGACTGGCAGACACCAGCGTATTGGACGATCCGAAGAAAGCGCTGCGCATGGGCTACCGCTTCGACTCGTACCGAGACCGTTACCAGGCGATGTTCGATGTGCTGCGCAAGACCACCCGTGTCAAGCAAACCACGGTGGAAGACTGGCTGGCACTGACGCCCCAGGAGCGACGCCCTTATTTCGCTCAGGCGGATCTACGCACCAGCGCGGCGATGCTGCTGCTGGAACAGGCCGGGCTGCGTCGTCAGTTATTGCTGGCGCAGGATGAGGTCAAGCAGCGCTACCTCAGTGCCGTGGAGCAAAAGGATAACGGCGTCTCCAGGGCGACAGGCACGCTGCAGGACATTCTGGCCAACAGCGGATTCCTGAGTCGTCCCGCAGAATTGCTCGGCAGCGGCGGCTACGGTCTGCCGCAGGAAGGCGAGTGGAAGCGCCTGGAAGACGAGAGCAGTCAGCGGCAGAAACAACTGCAGCGGCTCAGCGGCGACCTGGACAAAGAGGTGAGGGCGCTGCTCGATCCCGACCGTGCCGCCGAGATCGCTGCGACCGAAGACAACCTCAAGCAGGTCGGCGAGCACCTTCGGGCGTTGCACAAGGCAGCGGGAGGGCTGGAGCTGCCTTGATCATTGCGCGGCTAAACGCTCCGCGATAGTTCAGGCAGTTTCCCCAGGCTCGCTTGGCAGATGCTCGTCGAGGTGCAGCCAGGGCAGGCGGCTGTCGGTCCAGATGTGTCGATCGGCAGGCGTCAGCTCCGGATGATCGAGGGTGGCGATGGTCACATCCATGGTCTCCGGGCTATTGCGGCTGAACAGCGCGACCTGCGCTCCACAGTTATTGCAGAAATACCTTACGCACGTCGCACCCGAATCATAAGTGGTGGGGCTGCCCGCCAGCCATTTGAAAGCATCGACCGGCACGCTGGTCCAGGTCATCACAATGCCGCCTGACGTGCGCCGACAAATCGAACAGTGGCAGTGGGCAACGTCATCAACGGGGCCATCGAGCTGGTAACGCAGATTGCCGCAATGGCATCCGCCATTATGCAATTGACTCATGAGGACTCTCCCGATTGTGTATGGGTCTGACCGCATCCTGAGGTGGATAACTCAAATTCCCGCTCGTCAACTTGAGAAGTGCAACGAAAGCTGGCTGAAAGCTTCCCCGTTTAGCATCACCTTACCGCCGGCGAAAGACCGGTCGGCCAGGACGAACGCGCTTGACGTTCTCCGGCCCGTCTACAACAACAATTAGGTGATTCCCGATGCTTGCATGTGCCCTGCAGTACCCCCTCCGTAATCCCCGACTCCACGCGCCGCTCGTCTTGAGCTGATCGATTCGTCTCGTCTGTTCCCCGCCGCGTAACGCTGGAGTATTGCTATGTTGACCTTCCTCGGCTTCGCCATGGTCGTCGCCTTCATGTACCTGATCATGAGCAAGCGCCTCTCAGCGCTCATTGCCTTGATCATCGTTCCTATCGTGTTTGCCCTGTTCGGTGGCTTCGCCTCGGAAATCGGCCCAATGATGCTTGCGGGCATCACCAAGCTTGCGCCAACGGGCGTGATGCTGATGTTCGCCATTCTTTATTTCGCACTGATGATCGACTCCGGGCTGTTCGACCCGGCCGTGCGCAAGATCCTCAAGCTGGTAAAAGGCGACCCGGTCAAAGTGTCGGTCGGTACGGCAGTACTGGCGCTGGTTGTCTCCCTGGACGGTGACGGCGCCACGACGTATATGATCTGTGTGGCCGCCATGCTGCCGCTGTACAGCCGTCTGGGCATGAGCCCGCGTATCATGGCCGGCTTGATCATTCTGGCCGGCGGCGTGATGAACATGACGCCATGGGGCGGCCCGACCGCGCGTGCGGCGAGCGCCCTGCATGTCGATCCATCCGACATCTTCGTGCCCATGATTCCGGCAATGCTGGCGGGCGTCGTGGCAATTCTGGTGATCGCCTACTTCTACGGCAAACGTGAACGTGCGCGCCTGGGTGAACTGCACCTGCCGGGTGACGAAGTCGATCACAGCGACATCAGCGTTTCGCAGTTTCCTGAAGCCCGTCGTCCCAAACTGATCTGGTTCAACGCCGCCCTGACGCTGGTGCTGATGGTGGCGCTGATCATGGGCCTGCTGCCGCTGCCGGTGCTGTTCATGATCGCATTCAGTATCGCGATGATCGTCAACTACCCGTGCCTGCAAGCGCAGAAAGACCGTGTCGCGGCCCACGCCGGCAGCGTGCTGGCGGTGGTCGGACTGATTTTTGCTGCGGGGATCTTTACCGGTATCCTGTCCGGCACCGGAATGGTCGACGCGATGTCGAAGAGCCTGCTGGCCGTGATCCCGGACGCGATGGGCCCTTACCTGGCCGTGATCACGGCGGTTGTCAGCATGCCGTTCACCTTCTTCATGTCCAACGATGCGTTCTACTACGGCGTGCTGCCGGTATTGGCCGAAGCCGCTTCGCATTACGGCATCAGCCCGGTGGAAATGGCACGTGCCTCGATCGTCGGCCAGCCCGTCCACCTGTTGAGTCCGTTGGTGCCTTCGACGTATCTGCTGGTGGCACTGGCGGGCATCGAGTTCGGTGATCACCAGCGCTTTACGCTTAAATGGGCCGTGCTGGTGTGCGTGTGCATTCTGATCGCTGCACTGCTGATGGGGATTTTCCCGTTCTTCAGCAGTCTATAACGCAACTCAACGCTCCCTCTGGCGCCGCCGCGCCAGCGGGAATACGAACGCTTAAAGGAATACGTAATGGAATGGCTGACCAACCCTGAGATCTGGGTTGCTTTCTTCACGCTGACTGCCCTGGAAATCGTGCTGGGCATCGACAACATCATCATGATCTCGATCCTGGTCAGCCGCATGCCCAAGGCGATGCAGCCGCGCACCCGAATCTTCGGTCTGGCGCTGGCGATGGTGACGCGGATTCTGCTGCTGCTGTCGATCACCTGGGTCATGCGCCTGACCGACGACCTGTTCGTGGTCTGGGGCCAGGGCATTTCCGGACGCGATCTGATCCTGTTCTTCGGTGGTCTGTTTCTGTTGTGGAAGAGCTCTCAAGAGATTTACCACGGCATGGAAGGCGAGGAAGAGACGCTGGACGAGCCGAAAGGCAAGGGCGGCATGTTTCTGTACACCATCCTTCAGATTGCAATCATCGACATCGTATTCTCGCTGGATTCGGTCATCACCGCCGTCGGCATGGTTTCCCACGTACCGGTGATGGTCGCGGCGATCATCGTGGCTGTGCTGATCATGATGCTGTGCGCGGGCGTCATCAGCGACTTCATCGAGAAGCACCCTTCGCTGAAGATGCTGGCGTTGTCGTTCCTGATCGTCGTCGGTACCGTGCTGATTGCCGAGTCGTTCGATGTGCATGTGCCGAAGGGCTACGTTTACTTCGCCATGGCGTTCTCGCTGGCGGTCGAAGCGATCAACATCAAGATGCGCACGTCGATGGCTAAAAAGCGTGCAATGCAGGACCCGGTGAAACTTCGGAAGGACGTGCCCGGTCAATAACGTCCGCCGTACAGACTTCAAAACAACGGGGCTGTAAATGCCCCGTTTTTTTATTGGCAGAGCACAAAGCTGCAGCTTCAAACACCTGATTTATGACAGATTTGTTTCAAGAAATAATCCGCTGTGCCATGCTGGCATTAAGGCCGCAGGCCGACTAAAGCTTTAGTTGAGCGCGCTGTTCGATGCACCTCAAGCGCCTACGCTCGCTACACGCTGGATCTTTTAACTTTGCCCGATGGGCAACCTACAGGGGGCTCTCCGTATGCTGACCCTGCTCGATTTGCTTTCCGCCGTCGCGCTGTTGATCTGGGGCACACACATCGTTCGGACCGGCATTCTGCGTGTCTACGGCTCGCAGCTGCGCCGGGTCATTGGCCAGAACATGTCCAAACGCCCGCTAGCCTTTGTCGCGGGGATACTGGTCACCGCAGTGGTGCAAAGCAGTAACGCCACGGCGATGCTGGTGACGTCCTTCGTCGGCCAGGGCTTGATGGGTCTGACGCCAGCGCTTGCCATCATGCTCGGTGCCGACGTCGGTACTGCGGTGATGTCGCGAATCCTGACGTTCGACCTGTCGTGGCTGTCGCCGCTGCTGATCTTTCTGGGCGTTGTCTTCTTTCTGTCGCGCAAACAAACCCGTGTCGGCCAATTGGGTCGTGTCGGTATCGGTCTGGGCTTGATCATTCTCGCCTTGCAGCTGATCGTCACTGCTGCCGCGCCGATCACTCAGGCGGCCGGGGTGAAGGTGTTGTTCGCGTCACTGACGGGCGATCTGCTGCTCGACGCATTGGTCGGCGCCATGTTCGCGCTGATCTCCTATTCAAGCCTCGCGGCCGTGCTGCTGACGGCGACCCTCGCGGGCGCGGAAATCATCAGCCTGCCGGTGGCGATCGGTCTGGTGATCGGCGCCAACATCGGCAGCGGCCTGTTGGCGTTCCTCAGCACCAGCATGCAAAACGTGGCCGGTCGACAAGTGGCGCTGGGCAGCCTGCTCTACAAACTGATCGGCCTGTTGCTGATCACTCCGGTGCTGACGCCGCTGGTGGCTTGGATGGACACGCTGAATGTCAGCCCCTCGAGCCTGGTCATCAGCTTTCACGTTATTTACAACTCCCTGCGCTGCCTGATCATGCTGCCGACGGTGGGGCCAATGGGGCGCCTGTGCGCGTCAATTCTGCCGCAGCAGGCGGAGATCAACGGCCAGACCAAGCCTCGCCATCTGGACCTGACCGCACTCGCCACGCCGAGCCTGGCGCTGGCCAATGCCGTGCGCGAAACCCTGCGCATGGGCGATCTGATCGACAGCATGCTCAATGCCATGCAAGAGGTGCTGCGAGGCAACCAGACGGCGGTCACTCAGGAAGTGCGCCGACTCAATGATGATGTCGAGGTGCTCTACAACGCCATCAAGTTGTACCTGGCGCAGATGCCACGCGATGACCTCAGCGATCAGGACAATCGCCGCTGGGCGGAGATTATCGAGTTGGCGATCAACCTGGAGCTGGCCAGCGGGCTGATCGAGCGCATGCTGCGCAAGGTCCAGCAGCAGAAGACGTCGCAGCGGCGGTCGTTTTCCGATGTCGGCCTGGAAGAACTCTCCGGGCTGCATGAGCAACTGATGGCGAATCTGCGTCTTGGCCTGTCGGTTTTCCTGAGCGGCGACCCGGAAAGTGCGCGCCAGTTGTTGCGCGAGAAGCGTCGTTTTCGGGCACAGGAGCGGCGCCTGGCCCATGCCCATGTCAGCAGGCTGCAACGTAAGATCGTGCAAAGTATCGAGACCAGTTCCTTGCACCTCGAGTTGATCTCCGACATGAAACGCTTGAACTCGCTGTTCTGCAGCAGCGCCTACGCGGTCCTTGAAACCACCGACACAGGCGCCTTGTCCAGCGAGGGCAATGCGGAATAATCGTGGTGAACGCAGGGGCCGCTGCGAAGTCTGTTACACATACCGGCCCGCAAGGAAGCCCGTTTTTATGCGTTGCCTGCTGTTCTTTTGCTTGGTTCTGACATCCCTTTCTTCCGTGGCCCTTGACCGGTTTCAGGTCGAGGGCTACGTGCTGCCCAACGGTTTGCAATTGCTGCTCAAGCCTGCGGACAAAGGTCACGTGTCTATTCGTCTCGTTGTCGGTATTGGCTTCGATGATTTCAAATGCGAAGACAAAGAGCTGCCGCACCTGCTTGAGCATTTGCTTTTCAGCGGGATCGACAATAGCGGTGAGGGCGGCCTTGAGCAGCAGATGCAGGCGTTGGGCGGCGAGTGGAACGCGTTCACCAGCAACACCGACACCACCTTCGTCATTGAGGCGCCAGCGCAGAATCAACGCAAGGTGCTCGACCTGCTGCTCAATCTACTGACCCATACGCAAATCAATCAGGCGAATCTGGACACCGCCAAGCGCATCGTCGCCCGTGAAGACGGTGGCCATTATTCGCATTTGCAACGCTGGCTGGACAAACGCGACCTGGGCCACGGCGCCAGCAGCCAGCTTGCCGTGGAGCTCGGCCTTAAATGCCCGGAGCGGCCCGAGGTCGATCACCTCACGCTGGAGCAGATCGAGAATATCCACGACAACTGGTACGCCTCCAATAACATGACGCTGATCATCGTGGGCGACCTCGACAAGTTGCTGCCGGCCTACCTGGAGCGCACCTTCGGCCAGTTGAATGCAGTGGATCCGACGGAACATCCGCCCCTTCGTTCGATGACGGAGAAGGCCGATCCCGAGCGCACGCTGATCCGCGGCGCATTGGGTGATGGCGCGAAGCTGCATCTGCTGTTCCCCGAGCCGGATATGGGCGAGCAGCACGATGAGACCTGGGATCTGGTGAAGGCTTATCTGGACTGGGCGCTGTACAGCGAACTGCGTCTGGACAAGGGTTACTCCTACGGACCATGGGCCGATCGCGAAGCGTTTGGGGACACGGGTTTTCTCAGCCTCAACGCTGATCTGAACCGCGAAGACGTCGATTCGGCCACTGCCGCGGTGCGCTCAATGCTCCAGCGGTTGCGCAAGGAGGGCATGGACCCGGCCACCTTTGCGCGGCTGCAACAGGCGTCCGTTGCCAAGCAGGCGTGGGCGGTTCAAGGCAATAGCGCGCTGGCCGACTATTACTGGGGTGCGCTGAATGATTACGACGATGGCCGCTTCCAGGATCCGGCCAAGCGAATCCGTGGCGTGAGCCTGGACTTGGCCAATCAGGCGATGCGTCAACTGCTGGCGCAACCCGGGTATCTTCGCGTCGAGGAGCCACTGCTCAGCTACGATGAGCTGTACGCCGTCGGATGCCTGCTGACGGCGCTGTTGGCGTTGCTGATTATCTGGCGATGGCGGATTTACAAGAAGCGGCCGTTGTAAGCGAGGCGTTAGGCGTTCGAAGATTTCGTCGCGGTGGGCGCAGTCCGATTTTTGTTTTTTTTATACACCCAGACCCATATCTAAGAGCGACGCGCCACGATGCCTGACATTAACGCAATCATTAAGAACCCGCTGGTACAGCGCGCCCTTGAGTTCATCAAGCGCTATCCCGGACTGATTGCGTTCTTCGGTTTCTGCTCAGGCATCGGCAGCTTCATTCTGGTGGATCGCCAAGCCAAGCTGGCGACCTGGATTGCGGTCGTCCTGCTGGTGAGCTGGATCTGGCTGATGGTGGAAAACAGTGCCGTCGCCCTGTTCGCGAAGATGTTTAAACGCGAGATCCCGCAGCCTCTGTTGCGCTACGGCACACAGATGATCCATCAGGAAAGCCTGTTTTTCGTATTGCCGTTCTTCTTCGTCACCACCACGTGGTACAGCGGCCAGCTGGCGTTCACCGGGTTGCTCGGCGCAGCAGGTCTGATTTCGATCATCGACCCTCTGTACTACAAATGGCTGGCGCCGCGCCGCTGGCTGTTCATGGCCCTGCACACCCTGACGCTGTTCGCTGCACTGCTCACGGCGCTGCCAATCATCGTTCACCTGACCACGGCCCAGAGCTACAAGCTGGCGCTGGGCATTGCGATGCTGCTGTCGTTTCCGAGCCTGGCATCGGGCTATCCGATCAACAGCTGGAAGCGCGGCCTCGGCGTGGTGGCCATGACGCTGGCAATCGGCGGCGCGGGCTGGATGGCGCGATTCTGGGTACCGCCGGCGACCCTCTGGCTGACCGAGGCGGCGATCAGCACGCGCTTCGACAATCAAAATCGCACACCCGGCGAGAGCATTCAGGAAATCGGCGTTAACCAGCTGCGCAGCGCCGGGCTCTACGCCTATACATCGATCAACGCCCCGCGCGGTCTGAATGAGCGGATTTATCACGTGTGGCGCCACAACGGCGAGGAAGTAGAGCGGATTGCTCTAGACATCAAAGGTGGTCGTGAAGAAGGCTATCGGGCCTGGACGCACAAGCAGAACTTTCCGCCGGACGTGCTCGGCAAATGGCAAGTGAGGGTGCTCACCGAGGACGGGCAGATGATTGGTGTGCTGCGCTTCGACGTCACCGAGCGCGATCAGCCTGCCGTCACTCGCAACAAGATCAAACCGGCGGGCCTGAAGCCTGGCACCGACGCTGCGGAGCCGGATGATTCAGGGGCGAAAAAACCTGCAGACGGCGCACCCGCCGAGAACGCTTCTGACCCGGCCAAAAACAACTAAGCTCGTCGCTATGACCTCACTGACCACGCAGGCTTCTTCCGCGCCCAAGATTCCAGGGCGCGTTTTGTTGGACACTTCGAGCAATCCCGTGCAGCTGCGGATTGCCGGAGACTGGACGCTCGCCCATTATCGCGAACTCAAGCGCCAGACCGATGCACTGAGCGCCGGACTCAGTCCAACCACCCTCGTCGACATGGACGAACTCGGCGCCCTCGACACCGCTGGCGCGTCGTTGCTGGTAGAGCTGCTGGGCGTGCAGCGCCTGCGGTTGCTGGCCGTTCAAGCGCCTAACCTGCCGGAGTCCAGCCGCGCGCTGATGCAAACCATCCAGAGCGCACTGGCTGACTACTGCCAGCCCGTCCGAGAACCGGAAGCGGCCGTGGGCATGCTGCTGCTGGCGCGCATTGGCGCGGCGGTGGACGTGATCTGGAAGGACACGCTGCAACTGCTGGGCTTTATCGGGCTCATCCTGCAGACCTTCGCTTCTACGCTGTTTCGCCCTCGGCGCTGGCGTACCACTTCCGTCATCGCCCACATCGAGCAAATCGGCCTGGACGCCGCTCCCATTGTGGCGCTTCTGACCTTCATGGTCGGCGCCGTGGTGGCCTTTCTCGGCGCCACAGTGCTAAAGGCTTTTGGCGCAACTATTTTCACCGTCGACTTGATCGGCTTTTCGTTCCTGCGGGAATTCGCTGTGCTGCTGACCGCCATCCTGCTGGCCGGTCGCACGGCCAGCGCCTTCACCGCGCAGATCGGCTCGATGAAAGCCAACGAGGAACTGGATGCGCTGCAAACATTGGGGCTGAGTCCTACAGAGCTGCTGGTATTGCCCCGCGTGATCGCGTTGCTTATCTCACTGCCCATGCTGACGTTTCTCGCGATGATCTGCGGCATTGTCGGTGGCGGCGTAGTCTGTGCTTTGTCGCTGGGCATCTCGCCCGCGATGTTCCTGTCGCTGATGCAGGCCGACATCGGCGTGCAGCACTTTCTCGTCGGCATCGCCAAAGCGCCGATCTTTGCGTTCTTCATCGCAGCCATCGGTTGCCTTGAGGGGTTTAAGGTCGAGGGCAGTGCCGAATCTGTCGGGGCCCACACGACGTCCAGCGTCGTGCAGTCCATTTTTGTGGTCATCGTGCTGGACGCCCTGGTTGCGATGTTCTGCATGGAGATCGGCTGGTGACCCGTCGTTGCGTACAACCCGTCGAAACGGTGATCGAGGTCCGCGGCCTGAGCAATCGCTTCGGCCCGCAAGTGGTGCATGAGAACCTCGATCTGGACCTTTATCGCGGGGAGATCCTTGGCGTGGTGGGCGGCTCCGGTGCCGGCAAGTCGGTTTTGCTGCGCAGCATTGTCGGACTGCAAAGGCCCGCCGCAGGAAGTGTCCGCGTCCTGGGTCAGGATTTGCTGAATCTGTCCGACAAGTCGCGCTCTCAAGTGGAACGACGCTTCGGGGTACTGTTTCAGAAAGGCGCGCTGTTCTCCTCGCTGACTATCTCGGAGAACGTCGCGCTGCCGATGATTGAACATGCCGGGCTGAGCCGCGAGGAAGCCGAGCATCTGGCCGGTATCAAAATGGCGTTGGCCGGACTGCCGCTGTCAGCGGCGCACAAGTACCCCGCGTCGCTCTCGGGCGGCATGATCAAGCGCGCGGCGCTGGCGCGAGCACTGGCGCTGGACCCGGACATCCTGTTTCTGGACGAACCTACGGCGGGGCTTGATCCGATAGGCGCCGGCGCGTTCGACCAGTTGATCCTGACCCTGCGCGACGCATTGGGGTTGAGCGTGTTCATGGTCACCCACGACCTCGACACGCTTTATACAATCACAGACCGCGTCGCCGTGCTGGCGCAAAAGCGCGTGCTGGTCGCAGACAGCATCGACAAGGTGTCCGCGACCAAGGACGCCTGGATTCACGAATACTTTCATGGCCCCCGCGGCCGCTCGGCCTATTCGGCGGCCACCCACCCACACGAGGTCTCATGATGGAAACCCGCGCCCATCACGTTCTGATCGGCCTGTTCACGGTGATCGTGGTCGCCGCCGCGCTGCTGTTCGGTCTGTGGCTGGCAAAATCCAGCGTCGACTCGGCTTTCAAGGATTATCAGGTTGTCTTCAACGAGGCAGTGACCGGCTTGTCTCGCGGCAGTCCCGTTCAATACAGCGGGATCAAGGTCGGTGACGTCGTGCAGTTACGTCTTGATCCGCAGGACCCGCGCCGGGTGCTGGCGCAGATCCGCGTTGCCGGCGAAACCCCGATCAAGCGCGACACCTTCGCAAAACTGGCACTGGCCGGCATCACCGGTACATCGCTCATCCAGCTCAGCGGCGGCACACCGCAAAGCGAGGAGCTGAAGGGCGAGGGCGGCAACCTGCCAGTGATCATCGCCTCACCGTCGCCCATTTCGCGGCTGCTGAACGACAGCGACGACTTGCTCAGCGGCACCAATACGCTGCTGCACAACGCCAACGCGATGTTTTCCTCGAACAACGTGCAGACGCTGTCGCGCACGCTGCAACACCTGGAGCAGACCACCGGAGCGATCTCCGATCAACGCGACGACATTCGTCAGGCCCTGAAGCAGATGACGCTGCTGAGCAAGCAGGCCGGCGCGACGCTGGAGCAAACCTCAACGCTGATGCGCAACGCCAACCAACTGCTGACCAGCGACGGCAGACAAACCATCGCCAGCGCACAACAGGCGATGAAGTCTCTCGAACAAAGCAGCCAGACCATCAACACGCTGCTCAAGAGCAACCAGAATTCGGTGAACGAGGGGCTGCAAGGGCTGGGCGAACTGGGCCCGGCAATTCGCGAGCTGCGTGAAACCCTCAGCTCATTGAAAACCATCTCGCGCAGCCTGAATGCCAACCCGAGCGGCTACCTGCTGGGCAGCGAAAAGAATAAGGAGTTCGAGCCATGAGGCTTGTCGGTCAGTCCATTACTCGACTGTTGTTGGCGGCAACCCTGTTGTCCCTCGGCGCCTGTTCGATTCTCCCCGAACAGGCGCCCTCGGATGTCTACCGTTTGCCAACGGCATTGCCCGCCAGCAAAGGGACGTCGCCCGTGTTGTGGTCGTTGCGGGTGGTAAGGCCCAAGTCCAGCGAGACACTGGACAGCCCGCGCATCGCCGTTATCCCCGAGGGCAATGTCATCAGCAGCTACAAGGGCGCGCGCTGGAGTGATCCGGCGCCGGTGCTGTTGCGCAACCGTTTGACCGATGCTTTCTATCGCGATGGGCGAGTGCAGTCGATCAGCACTGACGACAGCAATCTGCAGGCTGATTATGAATTGGGCGGGGAGATGCAGGCATTTCAGAGCGAGTATCGTGGGACCAGCATTGAAGTGGTGATTCGCCTTGATGCGCGGCTGGCCGACGATCGCCAGCGGATTGTGGCGAGCCGGCGTTTTGAAGTGCATCAGCCAGTGGTCGACAAGCAGGTGTCGGCGGTGGTCTCGGCGTTCGGCCAGGCCAGCGATACGCTGGCCGCCCGAGTGTTGCAGTGGACCGTTGAACAGGGCGAGAGGCGTTACACCGCCGAGCCGAAGAACCAATAGCAGACGGCAATCGCAGCGACGACACCGGCGAACTCCGCCAGCAGCGCGCAGCCCACGGCGTGTCGCGCGCGCTGGATGCCCACGGCACCGAAATACACCGCCAGCACGTAGAACGTGGTTTCGGTGCTGCCTTGAATGGTCGCCGCGACGAGGGCCGGGAAGCTGTCGACACCTTGGGTTTTCATGGTCTCGATCAGCATCGCCCGCGCCGCGCTGCCGGAGAACGGTTTGACCAGTGCGGTCGGCAGCGCATCAACGAAGCGGGTGTCCATGCCCAACCACTGTATCCCGTGGCGAATGCCTTCAAGTATCAGATCCAGTGCGCCGGATGCGCGCAGCACGCCGACGGCGCAGAGCATCGCGACCAGATAGGGCAGCAGGTTCTTGGCGACGTCGAAGCCTTCTTTCGCGCCCTCGACAAAGGTTTCATACACCTTGACCTTGCGCAGCGCGCCAATCACCAGGAACAGCATGATGATGCCGAACAGCGTCACGTTGCCCAGTACCGACGACAGGCTCGACAGCGCAGCGGCGGACAGCCCGGCCAGTACGGCCATGAAGCCGCCCAGCAGCAACGCGCCGGGGATCAGGTAGGCGAGCACCACCGGGTCCCACAACTTGAGGCGCTGCATGAACGCCACCGACAGCAGACCGACCAGCGTCGAGGCGCTGGTGGCGAGCAGGATCGGCAGGAACACCATGGTGGGGTCGGCGGCACCTTGCTGGGCGCGATACATGAAGATGGTCACTGGTAGCAGCGTCAGCGAGGAAGCGTTGAGCACCAGAAAGAGGATCTGCGCATTGCTGGCGATGGTCTTGCTGGGATTGAGCTCTTGCAGCGAGCGCATGGCCTTGAGGCCGATGGGCGTGGCGGCGTTGTCCAGACCCAGCGCGTTGGCGGCGAAGTTGAGGGTGATCAGGCCCAGCGCCGGGTGGCCGCGCGGCACTTCGGGCATCAGGCGATGAAACAGCGGCGCCAGGACCTTGCCCAGCCAGTCGACGATACCCGCCTTTTCGGCGATGTTGAGAAAGCCCAGCCACAGGGTCAGGGTGCCGAACAACAGCACCATGACTTCCACCGACAACTTGGCCATGGCGAAGATGCTCTCGACCATGGCGGCAAAAACGCCGGCATTGCCCCCGACAAGCCATTGCGCCAGCGCAGATATCGCCGCGACCACGAAAAACCCAAGCCATAGGCCGTTCAGCATACAAATCCCCTCGCAAGATGCGGCGATGATAACGGCGGGGGCAGAAACAACAAACCCCGGCCGGAGCCAGGGTTTGATGATTCACGCCAGACAGTGATTATTCGACCGTCGACTGACCCGCCGGTAGAGGGTCCTTGCCACGCCAGTGGGGCAGGGAGTTCCAGTAGCGCTCGCCCTTGGCATCGTCGTACATGCCTTCCCAACGCGAGATCACCAATACGGCGAGTGCGTTGCCGATCACGTTCAGCGCCGTGCGCGCCATGTCCATGATGCGGTCGACGCCGGCAATGAACGCCAGGCCTTCCAGCGGAATGCCCACGCTACCCAACGTCGCCAACAGCACGACAAACGACACGCCCGGCACACCGGCGATGCCCTTGGACGTCACCATCAGGGTCAGGACGAGCATCAGTTGCTGACCGATCGACAGATCAATGCCGTACAGCTGCGCGATGAACAGCGCCGCGATGCTTTGATAGAGCGTCGAACCGTCGAGGTTGAACGAGTAACCGGTCGGTAC
This sequence comes from Pseudomonas sp. HP_01, assembly GCF_055284355.1. Taxonomy (NCBI): domain Bacteria; kingdom Pseudomonadati; phylum Pseudomonadota; class Gammaproteobacteria; order Pseudomonadales; family Pseudomonadaceae; genus Pseudomonas; species Pseudomonas sp. HP_01. Next base: position 25,469 of record NZ_JBTOPV010000030.1, read on the forward strand.
CACGAAGCTGCTGATGGCCTTCGGCGCGCCGTACGCTTCCATCTTCTCGATCACGCGCGGCAGCACGGTCTCGGAACTGGCGGTGGAATAGGCCAGCACCAATTCATCTTTGAAGATGCGCATCAGCTTGAGCACCGAGAAGCCGAACAGGCGCGCAATCAGGCCCAGCACCACGAAGGCAAAGAAGGCGATAGCGACGTACACCAGAATCACCAGCTTGGCCAATGGCAGCAGCGAGGCGAAGCCGAAGTTGGCGACGGTTACGGCGATCAGTGCGAATACGCCAATTGGCGCGTAGTTCATGATCATGTGGGTGACCTTGAACATGGTCTCCGAAACGCCCTGGAAAACCTTCACCAGAGGATCACGCACTTCCGCATACAGGCTCGACAGGCCCAGACCGAAGAACACCGAGAAGAAGATGATCGGCAGCATGTCGCCACGGGCAACGGCCGCGAAGATATTGGACGGGATGAGGTTAAGGATCGTCGCAACAAAGGCATGGTCATGCTGGACTTCAGCGGTGGTTTTCTCGTACTGCGAGATGTCCACCGTGCCCAGCGTACTCATGTCGATACCAGTGCCGGGGTGGAAGACGTTGGCCAGCAGCAAACCTACAACAATCGCAATTGTGGTGACGATTTCAAAATAGAGGATGGTTTTCAGACCGATACGGCCGAGCTTCTTGGCGTCGCCAACGCCTGCGATTCCGACGACCAGAGAAGAAATCACAATCGGGATAACGATCATTTTGATCAGGCGAATGAAAATGTCGCCCGCTGGCTGCAGGATATTGCTGATCCACCACGCTTTTTCGGTGCCGAAATGGTTCAGGACGGCGCCGATGGCGATCCCCAAAACCAGGCCGATGAGGATCTGCCAGGCGAGGCTCAGTTTTGCCTTCTTCATGTCATTACCTTGTTGTCATTGCCGGGACATCCCCCAACCACACGTTCATCATTGCGCTTGCCAGCAAGCGCGACGCCGCGGTCGCCGTCAGGACTGTCTCGTAAGTGGCCGCAGGCGAGCATCCGAGCTCTGAGCAGGCGAAAAAGGCGCAACTATTCCCACGGTGAACGCCATCGTCTAATGCCGTAAACGACTACCCTATGCCGAATCGGCATGATGTAAATCAATCACTTACAGGGGATGCGCTAAAAGAGTGCGGTTTTGCTGCACACGAGAATGCTGAGAACTGGCTAATACGTCGTCTGTAGAGGATTTACACGAAGCGACATGGGAATAGGACAGACTGGCCACGGATGGCCAACACGCCATTTAAGCGGGGGTTTTTTGGCGATATACGGTCGTAGGAAAAGGGGAAGAGGCTATGTAGGACGCATGAGGGCCTTTAGACCCTAAGGGAATTGAGACTGTTTGCGCCTCGCAAGTCCACTGTCGAATAACGGCGGAACCGAATTGGACAAAGGACTTGCGTTGCGGCTTGCCTGACCCGGCCCACGCGTGAGAGTACTCCTTGTACACCTAGGACGCTTCAATCACTCCCTTGATCGTAACGCCCCGGCCCCTTGGTCATACGCGCACCGTCTTCGGGCTGCGCGTCTATCAGGAAGGTCTGTCAGGGACAGGTCTCCCATCATTCGAATCAGTACCAGTTTGGATCTTTCTTGAGCTGTTCTTTCAGAAGGCCTTGCATGCCTTCATCTGGCTTGCCCAAAAACCGGTAGTCCGCATGACGCGTCGGCGATTTGTCTGCGGGAAGTCCCGCTGGCACTTCGACCAACATGGCGTACGCATGGGACTTGTCCAGGCTGAACGCGACAATGAGGCGCTTATTGCGGCAAGTGTCCTGGGTCTCGCAGAGCGGCCCGACCAGATACTTGTCGCCGTCTTCGGTCACGGCATTCATCTGCTCAGAGGATCCGGAGAGATTGATCACCCAATCGGGCAGTCGGTCTTCCTTCTTCACTATGCTCGACCACGTTTCACGGTACTCGGGATCCGAGCTCAAAAGCTCGTTCGCCCGAGACTGACCGTCGTTGGCCGCCATGGCTGTAACGCTGGCGCTCCCAAGGAGCGCCAATGTCAATGCATGGAAATGCTTGAAGCCCATACTCAGCCTCGGCCGCGACGGCCAAAGAAGAACGACACCACGAACATAACCAGGAAGACCACGAACAGGATCTTGGCAATGCCGGTAGCAGTACCTGCGATACCACCAAAACCAAGGACGGCTGCAACGATAGCGATGATCAGAAATGTGATTGCCCAACTCAACATGGTGAATCTCCTTACTGTTTATTGATTTTTTGCTACGTCGAGGCGTCGGAATGACCCTCGGGGTAGATCGCGTCTTCGACCCGAAGGATCAGAAAACCCAGCTTTGCTGACGCGGCGCTTCATCATTAGTAGCCGCCGCATCATCAACTTGCATGCTCAGGGCAACGTCCGAGGCCTTCAACGCACTTGCCTTGGCAAACGGTGCAGTCTGAGCGTGGGAGTAGTGAACCTGAGTCATTTCATGATTCTGATTCCAGTGATTGAACTGCTGTACAACAATGAGCGTAATCATCAGCGCCAGACTGGCAAACAGGCCTTGCTGCATATGCAGAGGGGAGATACGCAGTTTGTTGGCGAGATGTTGAGCGTTCATTCAGCTGACTCCTGGCAATCTTGTCGGCCGTCTGTTCGGGCCTTTGTTATCAGGAATATTGCACGCTGTGTGCCAGCTTGTTGTGAACCATTTAATCCTTATAAATCAATAGGTTATGAATCATGTTCAGAAGGGTCGTACACGCATGCTGCACGATTGAACATTTGCCATCGTGCGGAATGCACGAAACGCCTGACACCACCCAGGCGGCCGAATTCATTCCGGATGCCGAATCTCTTCTGACACCCGTCACCCGACCGCCACTATCGGTCTACCCCGCGCTACGAGCCGTGACGCGCAAGGTGTCGGCATCGACGCCTTTGACCCCACGAATATTTCGCGCGATCTCGACCGCCAGTTCTTTCTCGGCGTAGTTGGCCACCACACCGTCCAGCGCTACTACACCGTTTTTGGTCTCCACCTTGATGTTCAAGCCGTCGAGGGTGCGGCTATATATAAGGCTGGATTTCACCTTGCTGGTGATCCATGCGTCGCTGAATTCCTCGCGAACGGCGTTGGCCTGAAGTTCGCTCTGCTCTTTGATGGCCTGTGTATCCCGCGCGCTGACGCTGATGAGGTTGTTCACCTCCGTCACGCCGTCCGTGTTGGTGGCCAGGCTTCCGGCCAGTTGCTTGGCATCCGCGTCTTTCGCCTGCCCCTTGAGGGTGACAACCCCCTGAGCGGCGCTGACGTCGATGTTCAATGCCTCAGTCACGCTGTTCCACAGCAACTTGGATTTGATGGTTGCTGTCAGCGTTGCGTCGTCGAAGCGCTGGGCCATGGTGGCTTTGGTGCCCGGATCGGCAGCGACCTGCGGGTCGATCTCAAGCTGGTTGTCGACCTTGTTGATCCCCTGAATGTCGCCCGCTATCTGCGACGCCAGATCCTTGTCTACCTGGTTCTCGACCTTGCCTTTAAGGATTGCAGTGCCTTGTTCTACGTCCACGCTGATCTTGAACGGGCTCAAATGCCGGTTAAGGGCAAAGGCGGTCCAGATCGAACCCTCCTGGCGCGCTTCGGCCAACTGGGTCGGCAGATCGGCGGCTGCGGCGTGGGCGATGACGGGAGTCAGTCCGAGCACGCTGGCGGTGGTGATGGCCAGGGCGATCTTCTTCAACGTGGGCATGGGAATCTCCAGACAATTGCAAAAAGGTACCTCTGGACAGACTGGTCTTTCGCCCAGATGTTCGGCGCGGCCTGATTTTCCCTGCATGGGGATTCGGGCCGATGGTTAATGGAGGTGGCCTGTCGTGGATCAGCGCATCATGGCTTTTTTCAGAACATCGCTACCATGCAGCGTAAAGAATCAATCAGAATGAACCATGCAACTTGCCCGATGTTTCCGGGACTAACACAGACTATTCATTAAGGAGCGTAGGAAAAATGGAAGCAGCCGCTGAGAATCAGGGCCGTATTCTGCTCGTGGATGATGAATCCGCCATCCTTCGCACCTTCCGTTATTGCCTGGAAGACGAGGGCTACAGCGTAGCCACCGCCAACAGCGCGGCGCAGGCAGAGGCGCTGTTGCAGCGCCAGGTATTCGACGTGTGCTTCCTCGACCTGCGTCTGGGTGAGGACAACGGGCTCGATGTGCTGGCGCAAATGCGCGTGCAGGCACCTTGGATGCGCGTGGTGATTGTTACCGCCCACTCGGCCGTTGACACCGCCGTGGACGCAATCCAGGCCGGCGCTGCCGATTATCTGGTCAAGCCCTGCAGCCCGGATCAGCTGCGCCTCGCTACCGCCAAGCAGCTCGAAGTCCGCCAGTTGTCCGCGCGACTCGAAGCCCTTGAAGGCGAAGTTCGCAAACCGAAGGACGGCCTGGATTCCCACAGCCCGTCGATGATGGCGATCCTCGAAACTGCCCGCCAGGTCGCCAACACCGACGCCAACATTCTTATCCTCGGCGAATCCGGTACGGGTAAAGGTGAATTGGCGCGGGCGATTCACGGCTGGAGCAAGCGAGCGAAAAAGGCCTGCGTGACCATCAACTGCCCATCGCTGACTGCCGAGTTGATGGAAAGCGAACTGTTCGGCCATAGCCGCGGTGCCTTCACCGGTGCCAGCGAAAGCACACTCGGCCGGGTGAATCAGGCAGACGGCGGTACATTGTTTCTCGATGAAATCGGCGACTTCCCGCTCACGCTGCAGCCAAAACTGCTGCGCTTCATTCAGGACAAGGAATACGAACGTGTCGGTGACCCGGTCACCCGTCGCGCCGACGTGCGCATTCTCGCGGCGACTAACCTGAACCTCGAAGACATGGTCCGCGAAGGACGTTTTCGCGAAGACCTGCTGTATCGTCTGAACGTGATCACCCTGAATCTGCCCCCTTTGCGCGAGCGAAGCGAAGACATCCTGACGCTGGCGGACCGCTTCCTGGCGCGCTTCGTCAAGGAATACAGCCGCCCGGCGCGGGGCTTCAGCGAGCAGGCGCGCAGTGCGCTGCTCAACTACCGCTGGCCCGGAAACATCCGTGAACTGCGTAACGTGATCGAGCGGGCGAGCATTATCTGCCCGCAGGAAAAAGTCGAAATCACACACCTCGGCATGGCCGAGCAGCCGGTCAACAATGCCCCTCGCGTGGGCGCAGCGTTGAGTCTGGACGAGCTGGAGAAGGCCCACATCGGCGCGGTACTGGCCACCAGCGATACGCTGGATCAGGCCGCACGCACGCTGGGCATCGACGCCTCGACGCTTTACCGAAAACGTAAGCAGTACAACCTGTGACAGGGCGCCGATGATGTTTGCGATGAAGTTGCGCACCCGACTCTTTCTGAGTATTTCAGCTCTCATCACCGTTGCCCTGCTGGGATTGGTGCTGGGGCTCGTCAGTGTCATGCAGATGGCCAAATCTCAGGAATCATCGATTCGGCACAACTTCATCACCCTCGATATCGGCCTGAAGCTGCGACAGAACCTTGGCGATCAACTGGTCATGATGCTCAAGGACAGTCCCGATCAGGCGGCGATCAAGCGCAATCAGGAACAGTTCCAGAATCTGCTCGATCAGGGCATTGATCATGATCAGCAAACCGGCGTTCCCAGCGGGTTCGAAACGGCCCGGGTGAATTACGCACGTTTCGTCAAAACGATCGAGCAATCCAGCGAGCATGGTGGCGCGATCCGCGACAATGAGGCCGTGACCGAGGCATTCAACACATTGCGCGATGGCCTGCTCGACGCTCACCGCCAGGCGCTGGTGAACATCAGTGAGGCTGAAAGCGCCTCACGATCGCGGGCGCTGTGGGTCTCGGCGCTGCTGGGACTGGTGGGGCTGGCGGTGCTGGTTATCGGCTTCGTCACCGCCCACGGCATTGCTCGACGTTTCGGCGGCCCCATCGAGCAGTTGGCCAAGGCCGCGGACAGGATTGCCCAAGGGGATTTCGACGTCACGTTGCCCACGTCCTCTTCGGACGAAATGAATCTGCTTACCCACCGTTTCGGCATGATGGCCGACGCATTGCGTCAGCATCAGAAAACCAACGTCGATGAGTTGCTCGCTGGCCAGCAGCGTTTGCAGGCGGTGCTGGACAGCATCGACGACGGCTTGCTGATGATTGATCGCCAAGGGCGGCTTGAACACTTGAACCCGGTCGCGCAACGACAGTTGGGCTGGGAAGAAAGTCGCCTGGGACAGGGGCTCGGTGAAGCGTTGCAGCGCCCGGAACTGGACGAGCAGCTGTATCTGGTGTTGCGCGGAGGCACGCTGGAACGTGCGCCCGATGACCTCTCAATCGAGATCGACGGCGAAGTCCGCCTGCTCACCTACAGCCTCACGCCGGTCAGCCATACCAAGGGGCACATCGTTGGCGCCGTGATGGTACTGCACGACGTCACTGAGCAGCGGGCATTCGAACGCGTACGCAGCGAGTTCGTGCTGCGCGCTTCCCACGAGCTGCGAACGCCCGTCACCGGCATGCACATGGCCTTCGGTCTGCTTCAGGAGCGCGTGCATTTCCCGCCGGACTCGCGGGAAAAGGACCTGCTCGACACCGTTAACGAAGAAATGCAGCGCCTGATGCAGTTAATCAACGACCTGCTCAACTTCTCCCGCTATCAGAACGGATTGCAAAAGCTGACGCTCGAGCCCTGTGACATCAACGAATTGCTCGAAGCGGCGCGTCAGCGCTTTGCCGACACCGCCCACGATCAGGACGTCATGGTGCTGCTGGAAACCCAGGAGCCACTGCCACGGGTACAGGCGGACAAAGCGCAACTGGACCGAGTGCTCGACAACCTGCTCGATAATGCCCTGCGCCATACCCCGAGATCAGGACTGATCCGCTTGCAGGCAAGACGTCATGGCGAGCGCTTGATCATCAGCGTGGAAGACAACGGCGAGGGTATTGCTTACGGTCAGCAGGCCCGGATCTTCGAGCCGTTCGTTCAGGTTGGACGAAAGAAAGGCGGCGCGGGTCTGGGGCTGGCTTTGTGCAAGGAAATCGTTCAGTTGCACGGCGGGCGCATGGGCGTCTACTCCCGACCGGGGCAGGGCACGCAGTTCTATATGGCGCTGCCGCTGTAGAAGGGGCCTGCTGCGCTACGCCACATCATCCGCACGACGCCCGGCGCTGCGGCGGCCGCCGGTCACCAGCTCAGTAAACTTGGTCGCGCTCAGCGGCCGGGCGAACAGCCAGCCCTGACCATAAATCACTCCTTCGCTTTTCAGCAGCATTGCCTGCGACTCAAACTCTATCCCTTCAGCGATCACCCGCAATTGCAGCGCATGGGCCATGCGGATGATGTGCGGCGCCACGCCACTGCTGGCCGCATCATGACCGAGGGCGTCAATAAAGGCCTTGTCGATCTTCAGGCAATCCACCGGCAATGTCTGCAGGTACGCCAGGCTGCAATAGCCGGTGCCGAAATCGTCGATTAGCACCTGATGGCCCCGATCGCGCAGCGCCTGGAGATGGTTGCGCGCGACCACCACATCCACCAGGCCGCGTTCAGTGACTTCAAACGCAATCTGTCGAGGCGCCACCCGGTGCAACGCCAGCAGCTTCGCCGTCACCCGGCCGATGCGTGGCGCCATAACGTCGCACGCCGCCAGATTGACCGACACGTACAGGTGCGGATTGGCGCGTAACAGCTGGCCCAGCTGTTCAAGCAGCTGTTGAAGCACGAAGTCGGTGATCTGACGGATCTGCCCGGTGTTTTCCGCGAGCGGAATAAAAAGGTCAGGGCTGGTCAGCGTGCCGTCCGGTCGTCGCCATCGCACCAAGGCTTCAGCGCCCACGCACAGCCGGGTATTGAGGTCGAAAATGGGCTGATACAAAACCTTCAGCTCGCCTCGCCGGAGCGCTCCGTGCAGTTCGCCGCCCAGCGACTGACGCTGACGCACCAGTTGCAGGACGAGAATGCCGATGAACAACGAAATCAACAGGCTGGCCGGGACCAGCAGCCACCATGCACCGGTGATCTTCTGCTGCAAGGCACTGCGCGGCGTGATGAGGACCAGTTGATATTCCGGACTCTGGGTCGGCATTCGGTAGACGAGTTTGTCCTGGGTGGTCATCAGCGTTTCGGTGGAGGTCGGCGACCAGTCCGGCGTGGGCGGCCACATCTGAGCCGGGCCCAGGACAGGGACTGCCTTGGAGCCACGATCAAGCACCACCACCAGACTTCCGCCCGCAGGCAGGTCGACCACATCCGTCAGGTGACCGCGGGAGGTGGAAACACGGAACTCCCCCCGCCCCAGCATCAATGAAGCGAGGTTGTCGTCAGGCTGGGTGGAGGTGTTTAGCCAGTAATCATACGTGGGGCCGCGAATGTCCGGCGGCCTGGGCTTGCCAATCAGGCTCTGACGCGTCCAGCTGGAACAGGACTGGCTTTCAGTGACGTACGCGGCCTCGTAGATAAATCGATAGCGCGAGTTCACCTGACGCAACTGCTCGATCATCCCGGGGCTGCAACTGCGCAACGGCTGCGCTTCAAGCTGATCGAGCCCGGCCCTCAACTGGCCGAACAACTGCTCCAGCCGCACCAGAAAGCGCTCGCCCTGTGCATTCATTTGCGCACGTTCGTCCTGTCGGGCCTGATGCATCGCCAGACCAAAGCTGCCCGCCAGCAAGACGGCCGCGCTTAGCAGCGCGGCCAGTAGTGCCAGAAGCCAGGGACGGTAAAGGAAAGAGCGCAGTCGCGGCGTCGCCGTGAACATTGACAGTCATCCAGATGGTGGGATTTCCATAACCACTGATGTATAGCAACACGCTCAGAAATAGCCCGGAAAAAACCGACAATTAGGGGAATTTAGTGCCTGATGTTAAGTACTTGCAGCATAGCTGCACTTTGTAGGTCTGGCTCACCGTCAAATTTTTGTGGTCGGTAGTGCATCTGGAACGCAGCCAGCGTGTGACGTGTTGCGATGTCCAGCTCTCCGGTCTGCGGCGTCGGGTAGCCCAGCAGCGCCAACTGCTGCTGGAACCACACAATATTTGGCACGACGCCCATCATCTGGGTCTGACGCTGTGCAACCTGCTGCTCATCCGGCCAGATTCCCAGCCCTTCCTGGGCCAGCCGCTTCCACGGAAACAAAGGCCCCGGATCAAGCTTGCGCAAAGGTGCGATGTCGCTGTGGCCAATCACGTGGCGCGGTTCGATGTGATTGCGTTTGACGATGTCTTTGAGCAGCACGATCAGCGCCTGTATCTGCGCCTCGCTGTACGGATACCACAGCCGGCCCGTTGGCGTGTCGCGGTAGCCCGGATTGACGATCTCGATGCCAATACTGCTTGAGTTGAGCCACGTGCGCCCGTCCCATTCACTTTCACCGGCATGCCACGCGCGCTGGGATTCGTCTACCAGCTTGTAGGTGGTGGCCGGGCCGTCGCCGATCAGGTAGTGCGCGCTGACCTCACCGTGGGTCAACAATGCCAACGACCGATCAAGGGAAGCAGAGGTGTAATGAACCACCACAAACTGCACGCGGCTGTCGAAATTGACGGAAGGGTGGCTGGTGTCGATCTTCGGGCCGCTGCTGCAAGCGGTCAGCAGCAACAGCAGAAATAGAGCGGAAATAGACTTCATGGCGGCACGACGTGTAGGCAAATAATGCAACAGTGTAACGTAACGTCGGCGGTGCATTCAAAAATGCATCATCCCCGCGCACCGGCCACACCAACCGTTCAACCCTGCGCGATCCGGTTCCGCCCCTCATGCTTGGCGCGATACAGCGCCTGGTCCGCGCGCTTAAGCACGACGTCGCTGCGCTCACCCGGCGCGAACAGCGTGATGCCCATGGAAACCGTGACCGTCACCCGTTCGCCCTTGAAGTGAAACGGGCACTGTTCGATGCCCTCACGCAGACGCTCCAACAGCGCCAACCCCTCATCCATGGGCGTGGTCGGCAGCAGGATCACGAACTCTTCCCCGCCAAAACGCGCAATGAAATCCGACGCCCGCAACCGCTTTCGGAGCTGGCCGGCGATGATCTTCAGAACCTTGTCACCTGCCAAATGGCCGTAACCGTCGTTGATGCGCTTGAAATGATCCAGATCGAGAATGCCCAGCAGCAGGCTTGAGGGCTTCCTCTGCAACTGGTCGATCTCATGCTCCAGCCGCTCATTCCATGCCGCGCGGTTTGGCAGGCCTGTCAGCGTATCGATCAGCGCCTTTTGCCGTTGTTCTTCCAGATGAACCCGGAAGCCCAACGCCTCCTGCTCCATCGTCGCCACCCGACTGGAGAGGGCTTGCAAGCGGGCGGCGACTTCCTGCTCGCGCTGATCGCGCTGCTGCTGATGATGATCCATGGTACCAATCAGCCCCTCGAGACGGCTCTCCAGCACGTGCTTCAAGCTGTCGAGGTCGGCCGCCTGCTGCACGCTGGTTTGCAGGTCATCGACGTGCTCACGGAGTTGATGGTCCAGTTGCCGCGACGCAGATTGCTGGTCGGCATGGTTTTCGCTGGCTGCCTGCAAGCCGCTCTGGAAGGACTCGAGGCGCTCGTTGAGCTGTTTGAGATAGGCTTCGAATTCATGCTGGCCGCTGTCCGTGATGGCCAGCATCAGCACAGCAAGATCGTCGAGGATCGGCAGCAGCTCATACCAGTTCAGCCCATGTTCAAGCCGGGCGCGCATGGCCTCGGCTTGCGGGCGATGGTATTCGGGTAGCGTCAGTTCATCGAGCAGACCCAGCAAAGTGTCTTCGATGTGGGCGGCGACGGAGCTGTAACTTGGCTCGGGCGAAGAGGGCAGAGCGTAGGGGCCGTCTTCTTCGGCGGCGGTCTCGTCAGGCTCGTCGTCTTCAGCGAGGATATCGATGTCGTCGGTAATAGCGACGGTTTCGTCGGTCTCTTCAGTGTCGGGAGAGGGCGCTTCAGCCGCAGGCTCTGCTGCTTCTTCGGCTGGAGCCTCATCGGCTAGGGGCTGCGTGACGTCAGTGGCGTCAGCGGCGCGGAGCGATGCTTCGGACTCTTGGTGTGTCTGGGCCGGGGCCGGGGCCGGCGCGGACTCGGACTCGGACTCGGACTCGGACTCGGACATTACCGGCTGGGCTGCAACTTCCGGGTGGGGCGTCGGGATGGCGCGCTCGGGCTCTTGGGCGACAGGCTGAGGAACCGGCGGGACGGTGCTGCGAAGTTCCGCCTCCAGCTCGGTGTTCTCTGGGGCAGCCTCCGGCACGGCGAATGAATGCTGCGGCGCATCATCAGAAGCCTGCACCCCGGCCGGTTCGTTAACTGGATGGGCCAACGGGGCTGACTCATCACCTTCGCTGCCAGCCTCACGGTGACTGCCGAACAACCGCTGTAGGAAACCCGGGCGCGACGCTTCATCCGGGTGTTCGATCTGCGACAGCGCCTGCCCTTGAAGTCCGCTCAACTCACTCAACAGCAGCGGCAGCTCACGGGTCTGGGTAATGCGATCTTCGAGGCTCTTGGCGAATCGTTTGAGCGGCTTGCTGACGTCCTTCGGCAACGGCAACGCCTGCAACTGTGCGACCAATGACGTCAACGCCGTACCCATTTGCTCGACGCGCTGCTCGCGACGCTGTTCGGAGTCGAGCACTGCTTTTTCCAGGCGCGGAATCAAGGCAGCCAGGCCTGCGTCCATATCGTCCTTGCGAACGATCTCGCGCATTTCCTTCATGCACGCATCAACCGCCTTGTCAGCACCTTCGGCCGCCAGGCTGCTGCGCACGAGGCCTCGCCGCAGCAAGTCGAGGCGCGCATTCCAGCGCCGCTCCAGTTTGTCTTGCTGCTCGATGCTCTTGAGGTACTTTTCTTTCCAGCGCTGCGCGTCGTCGGTCATTCCACAGGTCCGCGAGGAGATGTGCTTGTTATCGGCAGCGAGTCACCGATTAATGAGGCCGGCAAGCGAATCTCCACCGCGACGGGCAGATGATCGGAAATGGGATGAGCGAGCACCTGCACTTTTTCAAGGGTCAGGGTCGGGCTCACGAGGATGTGGTCCAGGCATCGCTGGGGACGCCAGCTGGGGAAAGTCGCCTCGATCTGCGGTGCAAGCAAGCCAAGATCGCGCAATGGCGATGTTTGCAGCAGGTCATTGGCATGGGTATTCATGTCACCCATCAGCACCTGATGGCGATAGCCGCCAATCAGTTCGCGAATGTACGCGAGCTGCCGCGTACGGGTCCGCGCGCCCAGTGCCAGGTGCATGACCACCACGACCAGCGCATCGGGACCTTCGCCGAAACGAACGAGAATAGCGCCACGCCCGGCGGGGCCTGGCAGCGGATGGTCTTCGATTTCCCACGGACGCAAACGGCTGAGCACGCCATTGCTGTGCTGGGCGAGGCGTCCGAGGTTTCGATTGAGTTGCTGATGCCAGTACGGAAACGAACCGAGCTGGGCAAGGTGTTCAACCTGGTTGATATAGCCCGAGCGCATACTGCCGCCATCGGCTTCCTGCAAGGCGACCAGATCATAGTCGCGCAGCAGATCGCCGATCTTCTGCAGGTTCCCGGCTCGCCCGTTGTGGGGCAGCAGGTGCTGCCACCCCCGGGTCAGGTAGTGCCGGTAGCGTTCGGTGCTGTTGCCCACCTGGATGTTGAAACTGAGCAGGCGAAGCCGACCGTCGGCCGGCAACCCTGTGTCGTGAAGATGATGCTCGTTGACCTTCGGCGTGTGCCGGGCAACGACCCGTTCAGTAGTTCCCCAGCGCGCCATGGTCAGCCCTTACTTGGCGGTCAGCGTCGCACGTTCTTTGGCGATCAGCTGATCGGCCACTTGCAGCGCTTGCTCAGGACCACCGGCAGTGCCCAGGTCAAAACGGTACTTGCCGTTAACGATCATGGTCGGAACGCCAGTGATTTCGTACTTCTTGGCCAATTCCTTGTATTGGGCGATCTTGCCCTTCACAGCGAACGAGTTGAAGGTTTCGAGGAACTTGGTCTTGTCGACGCCTTGGGTGGCGACGAACTCAGCCATGTCGTTCGGGTCGGTTAGACGTTTGCCGCCTTTCTGAATGGCGTCGAACACGGCGGTGTGGACTTTCTTCTCAACGCCCATGGTGTCGAGGGTAATGAATAGCTGGCCGTGAGCGTCCCAAGGGCCGCCAAACATGGCCGGAACGCGGATGAAGTGGACGTCAGCGGGAAGTTTTTCGACCCATGGATTGATGACCGGCTCGAAGGCGTAGCAGTGCGGGCAGCCATACCAGAACATTTCGACGACTTCGATCTTGCCCGGCTCGGAAACAGGAACAGCGCTTTTCAGCTCGACGTATTGCTTGCCGGCTTCGATGGGCTCTGCTGCTTGAGCGGTCAGACCGAACAGGCTGGTAAAAATCAGAGCGGCGCTGAGAATCAGATTACGCATGCTTAACTCCTGGGCATGGAAGGTCACTTCGGTGGCCGCAGTTCGACCGACCGAGGTGATATGAGTTCGCAAGTGTAACGCCTGCGGCCACAAAAAAGGGCAGCCGTTCGCTACCCTTTTTGGCCCGTCCGGGCAGGTCTGCCGGCATTTTGTTTTACCAACCGTGTCCGTCAGGAATCGCTGTCCTGACGCTCATTGCAGCCCTTGAATGAATGCCGCGAGTGCTTCGATATCACTGTTGCTCAGCTTCGCGGCGATGGTGCGCATGACCTGCGTGTCGCCGTCGTTGGTGCGTTCACCTTCGCGGAAGGCGGTGAGCTGTTTCTTGATGTAATCGGCGTGCTGCCCGGCCAAGCGCGGAAAGCCTGCCGCAGCAAGGCCTGCGCCGCTGGGGGAATGACAGCCGGTGCAGGCCGGCATGCCCTGATCGAGCTTGCCGCCGCGAAACAACGCTTCGCCACCGATGACCAGAGTGAGATCAGCAGCGCCAACGCTGCCTTTCTGACCGGCGTAATAAGCAGCGATGTCGGCCAAATCCTGATCCGTGAGCGGATTAAGCTGTCCAGTCATTTCCAGCACGACCCGTTTGCCGTCTTTGATGTCGTGCAGTTGCTTGAGCAGATAGCGCTCGCCCTGGCCGGCGAGTTTCGGGAAGTTGGGCACCAGGCTGTTGCCGTCGGGTCCATGACAAGCGCCGCAGACAGCCGTTTTCCCTTGGCCAGCCGCCGGATCGCCCACTGAGGAGTCAGCGGCCTGCACGAAGCCATTCAGGCTCAGGATCAACAGCAGGCTCGACAGAAATACGTTCATGGACTGATCCGATGCGGCTGAAAGTGTCGTCTTCAGGAATGACTGTCTTGAGGGGAAGCGGCCTGTTTCTGTACGTCTGAGGCTACGCGCCAAACGGGTTCTCGCGTCGGCAACACCCTTGCGGGGGCAGGACAAGGCACACATGAAAATCTGCGGCATTATATACTCGCGCCCATTGAACGGAAAAAGACACCCCGTTGCCGCGCACGCCGCAACGCCCTCACCGGATATCCCATGCAACTCAAAAACCCTATTCTCGGCCTGTGCCAACAAGCCAAGTTCATGCTCAGCGCTGCCAAAGTCGACCAATGCCCGGACGACGAAGGCTTTGAAGTCGCGTTCGCCGGCCGCTCCAACGCCGGTAAATCCAGCGCGCTGAACACCCTGACCCACGCCAGCCTGGCGCGCACCTCGAAAACTCCGGGCCGTACCCAGCTGCTGAACTTCTTCAGCCTGGACGACGACCGCCGTCTGGTCGACTTGCCTGGCTATGGTTACGCGAAGGTGCCGATTCCGCTGAAGCTGCACTGGCAGCGCCACCTCGAAGCCTATCTGGGCGGCCGTGAAAGTCTGAAGGGATTGATCCTTATGATGGACATCCGCCACCCGATGACTGACTTCGATCTGCTGATGCTCGACTGGGCCATCGCCAGCGGGATGCCGATGCACATTCTGCTGACCAAAGCCGACAAGCTGACCTTCGGCGCGGCGAAAAACACGCTGCTCAAAGTCCAGTCGGAAATCCATCGCGGTTGGGGTGACGCCATCACCATCCAGTTGTTCTCGGCACCCAAGCGCATGGGCCTGGAAGAGGCTTACACCGTGCTGGCGGACTGGATGGAGCTGGAAGACAAGGCACCGGCTGCCTGAATCGCAGGCAAAAAAAACCCCGGACTTCATGTGGGGAGGGGAAGTTCGGGGTCCAAGTCCAGACCTCTCGGGAGGGGTCCGGATATCTGCCAACACTTAACACAACATAGGAGCATGAACGGCTACGTCAGCCATTCGCAAACTCAGACCGGAGTTTGTCCGCCGAAGTTCAAAACCGGCGGAAATTTAATGGGGGGCGCGGTTCCGATTCCACACAGAATCGGAACGCCAAAGCACTTTAGTGCGCCTCGTCCCAGTTATTCCCCACACCCACTTCGACCAGCAGCGGAACATCCAGCTCGGCAGCGCCGCTCATGTGTACGCGGATGTCCTTGCTGATCTGCTCGACCAAATCCTCACGCACTTCCAGCACCAGTTCATCGTGAACCTGGAGGATGACGCGAGCATCCAGACCTGACGCGTCCAGCCAGCCATTCACCGCCACCATCGCCCGCTTGATGATGTCAGCCGCCGTGCCTTGCATGGGTGCGTTGATCGCCATGCGCTCGGCGCCTTTGCGCAGCGCCTGATTCTTCGCGTTGATGTCCGGCAGGTACAGGCGACGACCGAAGATGGTCTCGACGTACCCTTGCTCCGCCGCTTGCGCACGGGTGCGCTCCATGTAATCCAGCACGCCGGGATAGCGCGCGAAATAGCGATCCACATACGCCTGGGACTGCTTGCGATCAACACCAATCTGCTTGGCAAGCCCAAACGCGCTCATGCCGTAGATCAGACCGAAGTTAATCGCTTTGGCGCTGCGGCGCATGTCGTTGGTCACGTCCGGCAGTTCGACACCGAACACCTCGCCCGCTGTCGCCCGATGCACGTCCAGGTCGTTACGGAAGGCGTGCAGCAAGCCTTCGTCTTTGGCCAGATGCGCCATGATCCGCAGCTCGATCTGCGAGTAGTCCGCCGCCAGCAACTTATAGCCTTGCGGCGCAACAAACGCCTGACGAATGCGACGCCCCTCAGCGGTCCGAATCGGGATGTTCTGCAGATTCGGGTCGCTGGAAGACAGACGCCCGGTCACCGCTACCGCCTGATGGTAGGAGGTGTGGATCCGCCCGGTGCGCGGGTTGATCTGCTCCGGCAGGCGATCGGTGTAAGTGCTCTTCAGTTTGCTCATCGAGCGGTACTGCATCAGCACCTTCGGCAGCGGATATTCCTGCTCGGCCAGTTCCGCGAGCACCGCTTCAGCCGTGGACGGCTGGCCGGTGGCGGTCTTGCTGATGATCGGCATGCCGAGCTTTTCGTAGAGAATCACCCCAAGCTGCTTGGGCGAGCCGAGATTGAATTCTTCGCCGGCGATGGCAAACGCTTCGCGCTCAAGCTCGGTCATTTTGTTGCCCAGCTCTACGCTCTGATTACCCAGCAGATTGGCATCGACCAGTGCACCTTGCCGCTCGATGCGCGCCAAGACAGGCATGAGCGGCATTTCGATTTCGTTCAGCACCGGCGCAAGGCTCGGCGTTTTCGCCAGTCTGTCCTGCAGCACCTCGTGCAGGCGTAGCGTCAGGTCCGCCTCTTCAGCTGCATAGGTGCCGGCCTGTTCCAGTGCGATCTGGTCGAAACTCAGCTGTTTTGCGCCCTTGCCCGCGATGTCCTGAAAATTGACCGGTGTGTGATCCAGATACTTGGCGACCAGGCTGTCACGGTCGTGGCGCGTCGCGGTGGAGTCGAGCACGTAGGATTCGAGCATCGTGTCGAACTTGACGCCCTGCACGTCGACGCCTTGGCTCTGGTCGCCATCGATGGCGCAGTTGGCCAGCAGGTTAATCGCGAACTTGGCGTGCTGGCCGACCTTGATTTTGCTCGCGTCCTCGAGGATAGGCTTGAGCGCTTTCAGCACAGCGTCGCGATCCAGTTGTTGCTGCACGCCCATATAAGAGTGGGTGAGCGGGATGTAACAGGCTTCGTGGGTCTTGATCGCGAACGACAGGCCCACAATCTGCGCGCGCTGGGCGTCGGTGCCATTGCTCTGCACCACGAAAGCGAACAACTGCGCGGCGTTGAGCTTCTTCAGCCAGTCGTCGAATTGGGTCTGCTCAAGAATGAGCTCGTACTTTGCCTCGATGATCGGCGCCGGCTCGGCAGCAGGGACGATTTCCGCCCCTTCCTGGCGGGCGTCACGCTGCAGATCGGTGATCCAGCTCTTGAATTCCAGTTCGGTGTAAAGCGCCATCAGCGCCTCACGATCAGGCTCGCCGCAGTGCAAGGCGTCGAGCTCGATGTCCAGCCGTACGTCGATCTTGATGGTTGCCAGCTCGTAGGACAGGAAGGCCATTTCCTTGTGTTCTTCGAGCTTGGCCGGCAGGGACTTGGCGCCCCGAAGCGGCAGCGTTGCCACTTTGTCGAGGTTCGCGTAGAGCTCTTTCAGGCCGCCGTTGATGCCCACCAAAAGACCCGCTGCGGTTTTCTCGCCAACGCCAGGGACGCCGGGGATGTTGTCGACTTTGTCGCCCATCAGCGCCAGGTAATCGATGATGTGTTCCGGGCCGACACCGAACTTCTCCTTCACGCCGGCGACATCCAGCACGCTGCCGGTCATGGTGTTGACCAGCGTGATGTGGCCGTCGACCAGCTGCGCCATGTCCTTGTCACCGGTGGAAATGACCACCGGACGATCGGCGGCAGCGCTGCTGCGCGCCAGTGTGCCGATCACGTCGTCGGCCTCTACGCCTTCGACGCACAACAGCGGATAACCAAGGCCTCGCACGCAGTTGTGCAGGAAGTCGATCTGCACGCGCATGTCGTCCGGCATGCTTGGGCGGTTGGCTTTGTATTCGCCGTACAACGCGTCGCGGAACGTTCCGCCCTTGGCATCGAAAACCACGGCAAACGGGCTTTCGGGATACTGCCTGCGCAGGCTTTTGAGCATGTTCAGCACGCCCTTGACCGCACCGGTGGGCAGGCCTTTGGAGGTCATGAGCGGCGGCAGCGCATGGAACGCGCGGTATAGATAAGAAGAACCGTCCACCAGGACGAGGGGCGCAAGACTCATGTGCAAGATCAACCTTTTCGGCGGGGTCGGCGCTAGAATGCGCGGACCGTTGACGACAAAGGGACAAGGTTATCATGCGCGCGCTGAATCGCCTGTTACTGCTCGGCGGGTTGCTTGCCTGTCCGTGGCTGGCGGTCGCGGCGGAAGATGACGCGCCGTCGGCAGAGCCTGATGTGACGATTCGTCAGGACAGCGATGGCTTCATCAAGGAGTATCGTGCGAACGGATTCGTGTACGCCGTGAAGATCACGCCCAAACACGGCAAGCCTTATTATCTGGTGCGCGCCGACGGCACAAGTGGTCAATTCATACGTTCGGATCAACCGGACATGCTGATACCCCAATGGGTACTATTCAGCTGGTAACGCCCTACATTCACTCTTTTGCTGGCAGTCTTCTATGTCCGTTTTTACTCCCCTGGCTCGGCCCGAGCTGGAAGCTTTTCTCGCCCCGTACGGGCTTGGCGCCCTGCGTGATTTTCAGGGCATTGCCGCTGGAAGTGAAAACACCAATTTCTTCATCAGCCTGGAGCAGGGTGAATTCGTGCTGACTCTGGTCGAGCGCGGTCCGGTTCAGGAAATGCCGTTCTTTATCGAGCTGCTGGATGTTCTACACGACGCCAATCTGCCCGTGCCCTACGCACTGCGCACCACTGACGGTCTGGCCCTGCGCGAGCTGAAAGGCAAACCGGCGCTGCTTCAACCGCGTCTGTCCGGCAAGCATCCGGCCCAGCCCAACACACAGCATTGCGTGCAGATTGGCGAGTTTATGGCGCACATGCACATGGCCACCCGCAGCCAGACCATCGAACGCAAAACCGACCGTGGTCTGGACTGGATGCTGGAGGAGGGCGGTAATTTCATCTCTCACCTGGACGACGCGCAGGGCGCGCTGCTGACCAAGGCTGTAGAGGAAATTCAGCGGCGCAAGGCGAGCATCATGGCGCTGCCGCGGGCCAATCTGCACGCCGACCTGTTCCGCGACAACACGCTGTTTGAAGGCACCCACCTGACGGGGGTGATCGACTTCTACAACGCCTGTTCCGGGCCGATGCTGTACGACGTGGCGATTGCCGTGAATGACTGGTGCTCGTTTGAGAACGGCACTATTGATGCCCCGCGAGCCCGGGCGTTTCTGGGTGCCTACGCCGCGCTTAGGCCGTTTACCGCCGCCGAAGCCGAGCTGTGGTCGACAATGCTGCGTGTCGGTTGCGTGCGCTTCTGGCTGTCACGCCTGATCGCCGCCGAAAGCTTCGCCGGGCAGGACGTGTTGATCCATGACCCGGACGAATTCCGTAAACGCCTGGAACAGCGTCAGGAGACGCATATTCCGTTGCCGTTTGCGTTGTAGTCATTCAACCAGCGGATATCCGCTGTAGGAGCGCGGCTTGTCCCGCGATCGGTTGCGTAGCAGCCGTGAACCGGTAATGCGGACGGTCAGTACAACCGCGTTGTCTGATTTGCTGCCGCTGCGCGGCAGATCGCGGGACAAGCCACGCTCCTACAGGTGTTACGACTGCCTCACAAACCCTCCAGACACCCCGCCAGATCATCCGCCAGCTTGCTCAGCAATTGCTCGTAACCTCGGGCTGTGGCGGGCGTGTAACCGCCCAATCCGTCAAGTTCTGCCAGTTTGACCGGCAAACCGGCACTGAGCGTGTCGGCCAGACGCGGGCGGAGGGGTGGCTCGCTGAACACGCAGGTCTTGCCGAACTCCGTCAGTCGTGCGCGCATGGCGGCGACGTGCTGGGCACCGGGCTGAACCTCGCTGCTGACGGCAAATACGCCCGCATGCTTGAGCCCGTAAGCCTCTTCGAAATAATCAAACGCCTCGTGGAACACGAAATACTGCTTGCCTGAAATGCCGGCGACCCGCTGTTTGATTTGAGCGTCCAGCGCGTCAAGGCGCGCGTCGAAGGCCTTCACATTGCTCTCATAGCGCGCCGCATTGGCCGGATCGGCCTGACTCAAGTCAGCGGCCATCTTTGCCGCAATCACCCGCGCATTGACTGACGACAGCCACAAATGCGCATCGACGCTGCCCGGCCGGTGATCGTGGTCATGCTCATCTTCGTCATCATCATGGTGCTCGGTGCTGGCGGTGAAATGGCGCAGGTGCATGCCCGGCAACGATTCGACCGGGACTGACGCCTTGCTGCGCCCGGACAGCACGCGAGGCAAGAATGTCTCCATGTTCGGGCCGATCCAGTACAGCAGATCGGCTTCCTGCACGCGCCGTACGTCGGACGGTCGCAGCGCGTAGTTATGAGGGGATGCGCCCGGCGGAAGCAGGACTTCCGGCACCGCGATTCCGTCCTGTACAGCCGCGGCGATCAGCTGGAGCGGCTTGATGCTGGTCAAGACGCGGACGCTGGCTTCGGCGGCAGTGATGGTTGAAAAACCGGTAATAAATACGACAAAAAGTAAAAAAAGTCGGGACACGATAACCACTCATGGGGGCAGGAACGGGTAACATAATAACGTCTCTCTCAAAGGCCGTCGCCGCTCATGTCTAAAACACCCCTGGCCAGTCGCCCCCACGATCACTCTCACTGCGTGCACAGTGCGCTCACTGAAGCCGACACGTTGTGCGCGGGCAAAGGCCTGCGGCTGACGGCCCTGCGTCGTCGCGTGCTGGAGCTGGTCTGGCAGAGCCACAAGCCCCTGGGCGCCTACGACATCCTCGCCGTGCTCAGCGAAGAAGATGGCCGCCGCGCCGCACCGCCTACGGTGTACCGCGCGCTGGACTTCCTGCTGGAAAACGGCCTGGTGCACCGCATCGCGTCATTGAACGCCTTCGCCGGTTGCAACCACCCGACCCATGCGCATCAGGGTCAATTTCTGATCTGCCGCGAGTGCCACGCTGCCATCGAGTTGCAGCACGGCAGTATCAGCTCGGCCATCGTCGACGCGGCCAATGAGGTCGGCTTTGACGTCGAAGCCCAAACCGTCGAAGTCGTCGGCGTGTGTGCCGGGTGCAAGGCCGCCTGATGAGCGATGCACTGATTCGCCTGAAGGACGTCAGCGTGACCCGCGCCGGCCAGAGCGTGCTGGAACATATTCAGCTGAGCGTCAGCCCGGGCGAAATCGTCACCCTGATCGGCCCCAACGGCGCGGGCAAGACCACTCTGGTGCGCGCCGTTCTCGGGCTGCTCAAGGCTGACTCGGGCGAAATCTGGCGCAAGCCGAAACTGCGTGTCGGCTACATGCCGCAAAAACTGCACATCGACGCCACGCTGCCGCTGTCGGTCCTGCGTTTCCTGCGTCTGGTCCCCGGCGTTGATCGGGAGACCGCGCGGGCGGCGCTGATCGAGGTCGGCGCCGAGAAGGTCATCGACAGCCCGCTGCAAGGGATTTCCGGTGGCGAGATGCAGCGCGTGTTGCTGGCGCGAGCGCTGTTGCGCAAGCCGGAGCTGCTGGTGCTCGACGAGCCGGTGCAGGGCGTTGACGTGGCCGGGCAGGCCGAGCTGTACGCGCTGATCACTCAGCTGCGCGACCGGCATCAATGCGGCGTGCTGATGGTTTCCCATGACCTGCATCTGGTCATGAGCACCACCGACCAGGTGGTCTGCCTCAATCGTCACGTGTGCTGCTCCGGTCACCCCGAGCAGGTCAGTAACGATCCCGCTTTCGTGGAGCTGTTCGGCCTGAACGCGCCGAGCCTGGCGATCTATCACCATCATCACGATCACGCCCACGACCTGCATGGCGAAGTCTGCCAACCCGCCCCGGCTCACGACCACGTCCATACCCACACTCACGACCACGGGGACAGCTGCAAGCATGGCTGATTTTCTTCTTTACGCCTTGCTCGCAGGCCTCGCGTTAGCGGTAGTGGCAGGCCCTCTGGGGTCTTTCGTGGTCTGGCGGCGCATGGCTTATTTCGGCGACACGCTGTCCCATGCCGCGTTGCTCGGCGTGGCCCTGGGCTTTCTGCTGGACATCAGCCCGACGATCGCCGTAACCGTGGGCTGCCTGCTGCTGGCGGTTTTGCTGGTGACCCTGCAGCAGCGCCAACCGCTGGCCTCCGACACGTTGCTGGGTATTCTTGCGCCAAGCACCTTGTCCCTCGGGCTGGTGGTGTTGAGCTTCATGCGCGATGTGCGTATCGACCTGATGGGCTATCTGTTCGGCGACCTGCTGGCCATCAGCCCGAACGATCTGGCCTGGATTCTCGCAGGCAGCGCGTTGGTGCTGGTGTTGATCTGTGCGCTGTGGCGGCCGCTGCTGGCGATCACCGTGCATGAAGAGCTGGCGACGGTCGAAGGGCTGCCGGTGGCGACCCTGCGTATGACGTTGATGCTGCTGATTGCCGTGGTCATCGCAGTGGCCATGAAGATCGTCGGGGTGTTGTTGATTACCTCGCTGCTGATCATCCCCGCCGCTGCGGCACAACGTCACGCCCGTTCGCCAGAGCAAATGGCCCTGGGTGCAAGCGTCATTGGCGTCATTGCGGTGTGCGCGGGACTGGCGCTGTCCTGGTTCAAGGACACCCCGGCAGGCCCGTCTATCGTGGTCTCGGCGGCAACCTTGTTTCTACTCAGTTTCCTTTTGCCCAAGCGGTAGAACCTTGGGTGGCGGGTAGAGTCATACTCGGCAATAATCGAATGGCGGCAATGTGCAATGACTCCTTGCGCGCCCACCGATAGTGATCAGTTATTTTCGGTGCAAGTCAGTTGTGTGTAGACTTGCTCGTTTTTTGCGCAAATAGAGAATCGCAGGAATGAAGCCGTTCGCATCCCGTTATCTGCTGCTTGCTGCATTTTCCGTCCTGTTGGGCGCTTGCCAGAGCAAGCCCGTCGAGCAGCTCGCACCTGTGTCTGCGCCCGATGCCTATCAGCAGCTGGAACAGAACATCGCCAGCAGTGAGCTGGCAACCGCCGAAGATCAATTGGCGGCGCTGCAAAGCAAATCCCCGGACGATCCCCGACTCGAGCAATACCAGCGCCAATTGGCTGAGGCGTATTTGAGCCGCAGTCAGATCGTGCTGCAAAAAGGCGACATGAATGCTGCCGCTACTGCGCTCAGCCGCGCTCGCGCCCTGATGCCTAAGGCCCCGGCGCTGACCAGTGGCGTGAACGGTGCTATCGCCCACGCCCGCAAAGCCGAGCTGGAAAAGGCTGAAGCCGATCTGCGCGCTGCCGAAGCCAAGCGCAAGGCGAAAGTGATCGACCCGAGCGCCGAGAGCACGACCATTGGGTTGAAGCTTGGGGACATGAAGCAGCTGCGCCGTCAGTTGAGTGACATCGCTGAAGACGTCACAGCGTTCAACTGCGACGTTATCGTGCAGGTGCCGCGCACAGACGACTACCCTTGGCTGGCGACATTGCTGACCAAGCGCGTGACGAAGATCAACCCCGATTTCGAGTTGCAGATGCAGCGTGAAATCGAGCGCACTGAGCCTGCGAAGATCGTGTTGAAACCCGCTCAGCCCTGATCGGTTTTTGATCAAAAGAAAAGGCGTTGCCCTCGCGGGCAACGCCTTTTTTTGCGCTTGCTTGCCTCCCTTCCCACGGGAAAGTCGCGGGATCGACTGCGCAAGAAGTTGCGCAGTCGATTGTGAGTTCCAGGGTGCTTTCTGCGCTGTGAGCCACGTCTTCTCTGGCCTGCAGACGAGTGCGCAAGAAGTTGCGCAGGGGTGCGCAACTTCTTGCGGACGTTTTATGAGGGTTAGGGTTTAGCGTTCGCTAAAACCTATCGTTTTATTTCTTAAGCTGTTGTTTTTGTTTGGTTAATTTGTAGCTGGCACAGCCCTTGATATCTCCGTAGCCCCCGAATTGGCATTCACGCCTTTTCGGATGGTTTTTTGAGCACGGAGAGCATCCTTGGCGACCCCCTTAAATCTGCCCGTTGGTGGAGAGAAACGCGAACCTCAAGTGGCGGTTGTTCCGCTTGATCTGATTCAGGTTGAAGACGTTGGTCTTGGTACGGCCAGTTTCGATGCCTGGCTGCAAGAGATCAGCGGCGGGGTGGTCACGCTTGAGCGGATCAAGACCGTGGCGGGTGGACTTCCCGTCGTAGGCAACATCATGGCGCTGGTCGATGCGCTGAATGACATTGTCCGGCTTGCGACCAGTGACAAGCGTGACCCTCTGGACTGGGTCAGTTTGGGCATCAATCTGATCGGCATGATCCCCATCCCGCCGGGCATGGCGGCAGCGCGGATGACCTTGCGACCGATGCTGTTTCTGGTGCGTCAGGAGATGCGTCAGGCCGGGAAGATGGTGTTGGGGGATGCGCTGATCGAGGTTCTGATCGGGCATCTGAATGCCACCATCGTTGGGACCCTTGATGACTTTGTGAGCCAGGCGCAGGGCAAGCTTCCCGGAATTCTCGAGGATGCGGGCAAGCTTGGGGAAGGCGTACTTTTTCAGATCGCTGATGGTCTGGAGAAGCTGGTCAAGCCGGACCTCAACGCCAAGGCTGATTTGCGTGAGGCGGAGCAGTTGGTTCATGCCGCAGGCGATCTTTGGGCCTACGACCCTCAGGCCGCGATTGGGAATATTTTTGCGGCGGCTGCGGAGGTTTGCGTTGCCGCGGGCAAGGGTGCGGTCAACGGCGCCGTCGAACACCTCGTGCCTGAAGCGGTTAAAGATGAGGTGGTCAGACAGGCCAAATTGTTGCGTGCCATGGGGCCGGAGCTTCGCACCCGGATTACTGGTCTGGCGGATCCCGCGGTTCAGAACTCCATCGGTTCGCTGCTGCTGACGCTGGGTGATGCCGTTGTCAGTTGGCGGTCACGCAATGGCCATGGACAGGCTTTCAACATCAAGCCCGGGGTGGTGAATCAGGCCAAGCGCAGGGCGGGTGAAGGCAAGCTCGAAGTTGTTCAGCACGAGAAACCTGCCAAGGGCCGGCCTAACGAAAAGAAGAATTGCGCCTGCGGGTCGACGGCGAGGAGCATCAGCTTTGCGACGGGCTCGGAGTCCGTCAGTCATACCGATTTCAGTTTGCCGGGGCCGTTTCCGATTGAGTGGACGCGGACTTATTGTTCGAGTCTGGATGCCTACGATCAGGACATCATCGGCGCACGCTGGATCACGCCGTTTACCACGCGGTTTGATCTCGTCGGCGATGGTTTGGTGTTTCATGACTCCGACGGCCGCAGCCATGATTTCCCTCTTCCCAAGTTAAAACTCTTTCACTTCAACGCCATTGAGAACCTGACGGTCGTTCGCCTCAGCAAAGATCGGTTATTGCTGATGCGTGGGCTTGAGCACCGAGAGACCTATGTTCGGCGGGGCAAGCGCTTTGTTCTGATCAACAAAATGCTGCCCAACGGCGCCGGGGTCATGCTGCATCACGAGCATCGGCATGATGGGCAGTTGGTGCTCTCCGAATTGGTGACTTACTCGGAGAAAGATCTAAACAAAGTGCATCTGCGACTTGGTACTTTGATTGATGATCAGGGACGGTTGACGGGGCTTTGGGAAGTTCGTGATGGCGAGGTTAAACGCCAACTGTGCGCGTATCAGTACGATGATTTTGGCGACCTGATTTTAGCCCAAGACGAAAACGGTTCGGCCTGGCGATACCAGTATCAAAACCATCTGATCACTCGCTACACCGACCGCACCAATCGTGGGTTGAATCTGCAGTGGCAAGGCACTGGAGCCGATGCCAAAGCCGTGCGCGAATGGGCCGATGACGGCAGTTTCGACACGCGACTGGCATGGGATGAAAACATTCGTCTCACCTACGTCACCGATGCGCTCGGTCACCAAACCCGGCATTACTACGACAGCCTCGGCTACACGTACCGCATTTGCCACGCCGACGGCCGTTCCGAATGGTTCTTCCGTGATGCGGCGAAAAACATCATTCGCCACGTACACACTGACGGCAGCACTGACCGTTATCGCTACGACAAGCTCAGCAATCTCACCAAGCACACTCGCGCTGATCACAGTGTGATGAATTACGCGTACGACGACAAAAGCCACCTGATCAAGATCAGTGATGGCGAGGGCGGTTTGTGGAAGCGTGACTACGACCTTCGCGGAAATCTGATCGAGGCGATCGACCCGCTAGAGAACGTTACCGAATACGCCTACAACGGCTTCGGTCTTCCTACAGCGATAAAGGACGCCAACGGCAATACAAAGGCGTTGGCCTACAACGAAGCCGGACAGCTCGTTAAGTACACCGACTGTTCTGGCAAGGTCAGTAGCTGGGAGTACGACGAACGCGGCCAGATGGTTCGCTTCACCGATCCGGCCGGGCACAGCACCACGTATGAATACAAAGCCGGTCAGCTTGTCCTGATCAAGCACCCGGACAAAACCGAA
>NZ_JBTOPV010000031.1:0-44141 GCF_055284355.1 Pseudomonas sp. HP_01
CCCGCCCCCCCCCCCCCCCCCTCGCGGGCCGGCGGTGGGCGCGTGCGCCCGGGGCGCCCCCTGTCCGTCCCCCCCCCCCCCCCCCCCCCCCCCCCCCCCCCCCCCCCCCCCCCCCCCCCCCCGCTCCTACCGTCCTGCACAGCTCAATAGTGATACCACTTCAGCTCCAGCATCACTTCATTCACCGGTGAGGTCAGCTGGCTGAAGTCCCGCTGCGCACTGAGCCGCAGCCCGAGGTTGCGCGACAGTTCCCATTGCTGATTGAGGCTGACGTTGCGCCGCACTTCGCCATTGGTGAAGTAATCGCCTTTGGTTTCCAGGCTGAAGTTACCCAGTGGATTGCGCCACAGCACACCGGTGTTGAACCCCGCGGCTGGGGAAATCAACGCGGAGAAATCGTTGTTGTGCTCGACTCGCACCGTTCCCATGGCGAAGCCCAGCACGTCGTCCCCAAGCTTCCACGTGCCGCCGGCGCCGCCGTTGACATGGCTGACCAGGTTCTCGTCGCCGTGCTTGCCCAGTACGCGCTCAAGGCCGCCCGCCACTTGCCATGACCACGGCTGCAGCAGCTCGTTGCGCGGTGTCAGCGAGCGTATTGTCGCCAGATCGAGCCGCTGCACTTGCCAACGATTGTCTTCATATTGGCGCAGCTTGAGCTGGAGGATTTCGATCTGCGCGCCCAGCGGGAAGCCGTACGCGTTGTCGTTCAAATCGTGGTACGCCATGCGCAGGCCGTATTCGGCAAACGCCTTGTCATCCCGCGTCCCCGCACCCAGTTGCCAAGTGCGCGACTCATGCCCGTCTTCCGGCAGTCCCGGCCGCTCAATCTCCAGCGCAGGTGGCGGATTGGTGCTGATCGCGCGCAGTAGTTCATAGCTGCGTTGAGCGCTTGTAGGATCACGCTCCTGGCCATTGGCGCGATACCGCTCCAGCCTGTAGGCCGCGTCCTGAATCATCGCGCGACGTTCCTTAGGCAGGGCGATGTAATCGGCACTCTGCATTTGCTTCTGGTCCGCACTGACTTTCAACACCCATTGCTGCTCGTCGTGATTCAACGGCTCGGCGCGGCTCAGCAGCTCGCGCTCCCGGGACGGGCGATAGTCGATCTTCTCCACAAGTCCTGCTTCTTTCACAGCACGAACGGTGTCCGTGGGAATGGCCGTCAGACGAAACTGCGGCGTCAGGTCCAGGCTCGGGCGAGCCACTTGGAGCAGCTCCAGCAAACGGTAGGAGCAGTTTTCGTCGAAGAAGAAATAGCCGAAGCGAATCTGTTTGAGTTCCCATACGTGCTCGACCATGCGCCGGGTTTCTTCCGGCGTCAGATTGAGGCGGTATTCCCACAGATCACGGTTCTCCAGGCTACGGTACTCGGAGAGTTTTTCCTGATAAGGCACCAGCGCGAACAGACCCGGGTAGCCTCCCGCCAGGCCTTTCCACGCATACAAAATGCTGTTGTCGGAACCCTCGATGTAAGCGCCGAAATTGATCGCGTAGCTGAGCAAGGCAGTCTTGTTGGCCTGCACGTCCGCCTGATCGATGCGCAGCAGCGTGTGGCCGAACATGGAAGACGGGCTGTTGAGGTACGCCGCCGGGAAAATCAGCACCGTGCTGTCCGGGGCCACATCGGAAAACCATTTGTTGAATTCTTTGCAGTCGACCGCAGGCAGATCGGTCAGCTTCAATTCGTCGCGCAAGAAACGCGTGCGGGAGGGATAAACGCATTGCGGATGCGCGTTTTCCTGGCCCTGGGTGACGGGACGGTAGATCGCCTCAAGGGTCGCGGCCAGTTCGGCTTTTGGGTCATGGGCGCCGTTTTGGGCGAGGAAGAACTTCGGATCATCGACATAGCTGCGCCAGCCACCCAGCTTGCCGGCTTCGTAGTGACCAATGGAGATCCAGAATCTGGAATTGGCCAGTTGCTGCAAACGATCATTGTCGACGTGAGGCGAGGCGTACAGCGGGGCGCAGACACAGAGCACCAGCCAGGCAAGGCGTTTGAGCATAGATTGGCAACTAGTCAGAAGTGGGCAGGGCGGAGAACCTGCCTTCCGAGGAGGAAGGCAGGCGGCACGACTTTAAGCTTGGGTCGCGTATTTAGCCAGAGTCGGATCGTTCTTCAGGATGTCGATGGTGTTGGTGTGAACATCTTCAGCAGTGGCGTCGGCCTTGGTGAAGATCTGCTGATAGTGCTCGTGGGTGACTGCGGCGAAATGCGCACGGTCTTCCGGTGCAACGCCCAACACGACCGCGTACGTGGTCAGTGCTTCGCCTTGGCCCATGGCCATGTCTTTGGAGAGCTCGTCCATCATGCCGTTCATGGCAATCCAGGATTTGCCGCCATAAGTCAGTGCGCTGTTGGTGGAGCAACCGTTAGTGCCCGAGGTCATGCCGAAGGTGGCGTTACCCGAAGTACCGTTGGTGGTGGAAGCGAGGAAGTGAGCGGGAGTACCGCGTTGACCTTCAAACAGCATGTTGCCCCAACCGCAGTCCGGACCGCCAGGAGCTTGAGCCATGGCGTTGATGGACACAGCGGCGAAGAGAGTACCAAGAAGAATCCGTTTCATAGCTTTAGTCTCTGTTGTTTCAACCAAGGGTCGGATTCCTGGCCGGAAGTGCGCCAGGGCGAACCGGCTATTTAAATTGTTGCCGGTCGCGCAACTTGGAGTTTAGGCACGATATGAACGTTCCGTCAGTAATTACAGATTGTTGCGTGTAATCCGCTTCCGCCGGGTGTGTAGGTCGCTTCCTCATACGGAAAAGCGATCAGGCGGTTCATGCCTTGCCAGTGCGGTGCGGCGAGCGCCAGAATGCGCCCATCTGCCCCGCCTGATGTAAGGATGTCCGATGCCCGATTCTGTTGCTGCCAGCTTGCGACTTGCGCCTGAAGCGCTGACCCGTCCCTTTTCCGCTGAACAGTTCAGCTTCACGACAACCAACGATCTGGAACCCTTTCGCGGCGTGCTCGGTCAGGAACGAGCGGTCGAAGCCCTGCAATTCGGCGTCGCCATGCCGCGCCCCGGCTACAACGTGTTCGTCATGGGCGAGCCCGGCACCGGCCGTTTTTCCTTCGTCAAACGCTACCTCAAGGCCGAAGCCAAGCGCATGCAGACGCCGTCGGACTGGGTCTACGTCAACAATTTCGACGACGCCCGTGAGCCGCGCGCACTGGAACTGCCACCCGGCAGCGCCAGCGCTTTCATTGCCGACATCAACGGACTGATCGACAACCTGCTGTCGACGTTTCCTGCGGTGTTCGAGCATCCGTCCTACCAGCAAAAGAAGAGTTCGATCGACCGCGCCTTCAATCAGCGCTACGACCGCGCCCTCGATGTCATCGAGCGTCTTGCGCTGGAAAAGGACATCGCGCTGTACCGCGATAACACCAACATCGCGTTCACCCCGATGCTCGAAGGCAAGGCACTGGACGAGGCCGAGTTTTCGCAGTTGCCGGAAGCCGAGCGCGAGCGTTTTCACACCGATATTTCGACGCTGGAAGAGCGGTTGAATGAAGAACTCGCCAGCCTGCCGCAGTGGAAGCGCGAGTCCAACAACCAGATGCGTGAGCTCAATGAAGAGACCATCATCCTCGCGCTTCAGCCGCTGCTGGCACCGTTGTCGGAGCAGTACGCGGAAAACGCCGCAGTGTGCGCCTACTTTCAGGCGGTGCAGGTCAACCTGCTCAAAACCGTGGTCGAGCAACTGGTCGACGACAGCAAAACCGATGCCCAGGCGCGCAAGCTGCTCGAAGAGCAATACTGCCCAAGCCTGATGGTCGGCCACTCTGTCAGCGGTGGCGCGCCGGTGGTGTTCGAGCCGCACCCGACCTACGACAACCTCTTTGGCCGCATCGAATACAGCACCGATCAGGGCGCGCTTTACACCACGTTCCGGCAAATGCGGCCTGGGGCATTTCACCGGGCCAACGGCGGTTTCCTGGTGCTTGAAGCCGAGAAAATGCTCAGCGAGCCGTTCGTGTGGGACGCCCTCAAGCGCTCCCTGCAATCGCGCAAGCTGAAGATGGAAGCGCCACTGGGTGAACTGGGCCGTCTTGCCACCGTGACCCTGACCCCGCAGACCATCCCGCTGCAGGTCAAAGTCATCATCATTGGCGCGCGGTCGCTGTATTACACGCTTCAGGACCTCGATCCGGACTTCCAGGAGATGTTCCGGGTGCTGGTGGATTTCGACGAAGACATTCCTATGGTCGACGAGAGCCTGGAGCAATTCGCCCAGTTGCTCAAAACCCGCACCTCGGAGGAGGGCATGGCGCCCCTGACGGCGGATGCGGTTGCGCGCCTTGCCACGTACAGCGCGCGTCTCGCCGAGCACCAGGGGCGCTTGTCGGCGCGTATTGGCGATCTGTTTCAACTGGTCAGCGAAGCGGACTTCATCCGCAGCGTGGCCGGGGACGAACGCACCGACGCCGGGCACATCGAGCGCGCGTTGAAAGCCAAGGCCACCCGCACCGGTCGCGTTTCCGCACGCATTCTCGACGACATGCTGGCGGGCATCATCCTGATCGACACCCATGGGGCGGCAGTCGGCAAGTGCAACGGCCTGACAGTGCTGGAAGTGGGGGATTCCGCGTTCGGTGTGCCGGCGCGCATTTCGGCGACGGTCTACCCGGGCGGCAGCGGTATTGTCGACATCGAGCGTGAGGTCAATCTGGGCCAGCCGATCCACTCCAAAGGCGTGATGATCCTCACCGGTTATCTGGGCAGCCGTTATGCCCAGGAATTCCCGCTGGCCATTTCCGCGAGCATCGCGCTGGAACAGTCCTACGGCTACGTCGATGGCGACAGCGCTTCCCTCGGCGAGGTCTGCACGCTGATTTCCGCACTCTCGAAAACCCCGCTCAAGCAGTGCTTCGCCATCACCGGTTCGATCAACCAGTTCGGCGAGGTTCAGGCGGTCGGCGGCGTCAACGAGAAGATCGAAGGCTTCTTCCGACTCTGCGAAGCCCGAGGTCTGACGGGTGACCAAGGCGCGATCATTCCCCGTGCCAACGTCGCCACGCTGATGCTCGACGAGCGCGTGCTGCAAGCCGTGCGCGCCGGGCAGTTCCATGTGTACGCCGTGCGTCAGGTGGACGAGGCGCTAAGCCTGTTGGTGGGCATGCCGGTCGGTGAAGCGGATGAAGACGGTCAATTCCCCGATGATTCAGTCAACGGCAGGGTAGTGGACCGCCTGCGCGACATCGCTGAAATGCTCAGCGACGACGACCTCAAAGAGCTCGAAAAGGAGGCGCCACAATTACAGCCCGAGCTGAAAAGCTAGGCCTTTGACGTCAATGAAACGGGGCGCTTGATGGCAAAATGACCATTCGGCGCCCTTTTCGTTTTCGCGCTTTTCCAACGGGGTATTTGTTCGATATTGTCGGGTTGCAGCAGTTGTCAAAGGGACTGACGCGTTTCCCTCGTTATGCGAAGGAGATGAATACTGCAATCAATAAGGAGCTCGCCATGCCGCGCAGCCTCTGCCTTACTCGCCAATGCCTGGGTCTGGTGACCCGAATCGAATGTGTCGTTCGCCCGCTGTCAGGCGATAAAGGAATGTGGACCTTGTTGTTCGCCGCCGGGATGTCTGGCGAGCAGCCCTCCGCACTGAAGGCTCAGGGGCCTTTTCATGGACCGGTTGCTGCCGAATCGGTGCTTGATGCCATTGCTGAAAGCCTGGTGTTGCATGGCTATCAAGCGGCAGAGGAAATCCCGATCTGGGGGCTTCACCTGCAGGGGGAGCTGCGAAGAATCAACAGCGACGCCGCCCAGAGTCAGCGCACTTCTCCGGCCAGCTGACCCTGCGTTTCGACGAGTCCCGCGTTTGTTGTCTGCAGTCTGCACATGCGGATTCGTCGAGCGTTCCCTAAGCCTGATCTCGCGTTATTGTTTCAACTCTTTTCGCGGTGGGTTGTGCTAATCGGCCTTCCCCCTATACTCGCGGGCTTTTAAATTATCTGTGAGCTTCAATGGAACGTTTTATCGAAAATGCCATGTACGCATCGCGCTGGTTGCTGGCGCCGATCTACTTTGGTTTGTCTCTGGGGCTTCTGGCGCTGGCGCTGAAGTTTTTCCAGGAAATCTTCCACATCATCCCCAATGTCTTCGCTCTGGCTGAGTCGGACCTGATCCTGGTGCTGTTGTCATTGATTGACATGGCACTGGTCGGCGGTTTGCTGGTGATGGTGATGATCTCCGGCTACGAGAACTTCGTGTCCCAGCTGGATATCGACGAAGGCAAGGAAAAGCTCAACTGGCTGGGCAAGATGGACTCTTCGTCGCTGAAGATGAAAGTCGCCGCGTCCATCGTCGCGATTTCGTCCATTCACCTGTTGCGGGTGTTCATGGACGCCAAGAACATCGAGCCGCAATACCTGATGTGGTACGTAATCATCCACATGACCTTCGTGGTCTCGGCCTTTGCGATGGGCTATCTGGACAAGCTGACCAAGCACTGAGTGCCTGCGCTTGTGGCGGCGCGGCGATAGCAGCGTTCTGAGCAAATATGACCAGTGGCACTGCTGGTCCCTTGCGCTCAGGCCAGGGTCAGCGAGACTTGGGGTTCGCTCATTCAGCCAGTGATCACGAGGCTTAGCCATGAACTTGCAGGAACTCAACTCACACGCCGGCGCAGGCCGCATCGACGAACTCAACCTCATCTCCATCGAAGGCGGCATCTACCTGCTGGAAGCACGGATGCAGGGCGTCGCACACCGTCTCGTCGACACCCATAACAAGGCGTTGCACCTGCGTTCCGTCGAGCACGCGCGCGAGCTCTTGCAGTCGGTGCCGCCTTTGCCGTTCAGTCTGGTTCACGCCGTGGTTCACGATGAGATGTGCGGCGTACACGATGACCTGGATCAGAACGTCAAGATTCCCCTGTCCATTCGCTCGGCCTGGTAGAGGTTACGGGTATTACGCTTTGTGCTAGGCTGCCCGGCCTTTAAATACGGGCGCCCGAGGGCGCTCTTCAGCGGAGCAGTGTCATGTCCGAAGTCAATCTGTCCACCGACGAAACCCGCGTCAGCTACGGTATTGGTCGTCAGTTGGGCGACCAACTGCGTGACAACCCGCCACCGGGTGTCGACCTCGACGCCATTCTGGCCGGCCTGACCGACGCTTTTGCCGGCAAACCGAGCCGTGTTGGCCAGGAAGAAATGGGCGCGAGCTTCAAAGTCATTCGCGAAATCATGCAAGCCGAAGCAGCCGCGAAGGCTGAAGCAGCGGCCGGCGCCGGGAAGGAATACCTGACCGAGAACGCCAAGCGTGATGGCGTGACCACTCTGGCCTCCGGTCTGCAATATGAAGTGGTCACTGCGGGCGAAGGCGCTCAGCCGACCCGCGAAAGCAACGTGCGCACGCATTACCACGGCATGCTGATCGACGGCACTGTGTTTGACAGCTCCTACGATCGTGGCGAGCCAGCTGAATTTCCGGTTGGCGGCGTGATTCCAGGCTGGACCGAAGCCCTTCAACTGATGAAGGCCGGCAGCAAATGGCGTCTGTATGTTCCTAGCGAACTGGCGTACGGCGCTCAGGGCGTTGGCAGCATTCCGCCGCACAGCGTTCTGGTCTTCGACGTCGAGCTGCTGGACGTTCTGTAAGATTCTGTAGCGACCGCTTCACGCTCGACAGATGCCGAGTCAGCCCCGCGCTGGCTCGGCATTGTCGTTTTTGCTGTTCCCATCAATGCAGCTCATTGGCCGGACGCAACGCCCGCGCATAGCAGAACAGAAACAAACTTCGCACCATCTCCTTTTGAACACCGGGTTCGCTGGAACTCAGGCTGCTGACATCCAGATCCCCCTGATCGCGCAATTCGTCGAGCGCCTCTTCCTCCAGCACCGCACACACTTTCCCCGTCTCGCGATCGAGGATGCGCAGGTAGGGCTGTGGCCGATCAAGCCAGGCATCAATCAGATAGGTCATGTGATTCTCCTTGAATGTTTCAATGAGAATAATTCCTATCTGAGGAATAGCAAGGATCTATTTGAGATTAATTCGCATCGGCTGCTTGGAGATCAGTGGGCGGCCCTGAGTCGCGCGCAACAAAAAGCCCGTCATGTGGACGGGCTTTCAGCGGAGCAGGGCAGGGCAGGGCAGCGGTCAGTGTGTGCGAGCGACCGCAAATTCGCTCAGCTCGACCAGTGCGTCGCGATAGACGCTCGGCGGCAGTACATCCAGACAGGCAATGGCGCGAGCGATGTAGTCGCGCGCCAGTTGTGCGGTGTACTCGAGGGCCCCTGATTTTTCCACGGCATCGCGAATGCTTTCGAGATCTTCCAGGCCACCTTTCTGAATGGCCTGACGAACCAGCGCGGCTTGTTCAGGCGTACCTTCGCGCATGGTGTAGATCAGTGGCAGAGTAGGCTTGCCTTCAGCGAGGTCGTCGCCGACGTTCTTGCCAAGGGTTTCCGCATCGCCCCGA
Source organism: Pseudomonas sp. HP_01 (assembly GCF_055284355.1). Lineage (NCBI taxonomy): Bacteria > Pseudomonadati > Pseudomonadota > Gammaproteobacteria > Pseudomonadales > Pseudomonadaceae > Pseudomonas > Pseudomonas sp. HP_01. The sequence goes on from NZ_JBTOPV010000031.1 coordinate 8,425, forward strand.
TAGTCCAGCAAGTCGTCGACCAGCTGGAAAGCGACACCCAGATGATCACCGAAGGTGCGCAGCGCTTCGCTTTGCTCCGGGCCAGCGTTGGCCAGGGCTGCGGCGCTGTGGGTAGACGCTTCGAAGAGCATCGCGGTTTTGCCGCGGATGACTTCCATATAGGTTTCTTCGGAGGTGCTGGCGTCGCGCACTTTGGACAGCTGCAGGACTTCACCTTCCGCAATGATCCGGGTGGCCTTCGACAGGATCTGCATCACCTGCATCGAGCCCAGTTCAACCATCATCTCGAACGAGCGCGAATACAGAAAATCTCCTACCAGCACGCTGGGTGCGTTGCCCCACATCGCGTTGGCGGTCGAGCGGCCGCGGCGCATGCCGGACATGTCGACCACGTCGTCGTGGAGCAGAGTGGCGGTGTGCAGGAATTCGATGGTCGCCGCCAAAAGGCGCAGGTCATCACCGCCAGAACCCAGCGCTTTGCCGCACAACAGAACGAGCAACGGACGCAGGCGTTTACCGCCGGCAGAAGTGATGTAGTCGCCGATTTTGGAGACCAGCGGCACGCGCGATGTCAGCTGCTTCTTGATAATGTGGTCGACGGCTGTAAAGTCGTCCGCCACAGCGGTGTAGAAGGCTTGGGGTTGCATCAGCGAGACGTGCTCCAGAAGGGTTGCGCGGCATGCTAGGTTGCAGGCCCCACCCTGTCAAGGCGTGACATAACGCAGCTTGCAAGGCGTTGATCGCTTGCGTACAATCGCGCACCCTAACTTCCTGGGCAGCACCTGCCTTACGCAATTGCATGTCGGCCTTCCAGCCTTGTGCAGCCATGCCAGCCAATACCTCTTCCTATAAAGAGCTGGGTGAGCAGGATTATCGGAGATACACCATGTCTTATGCAGTAATCGTTACTGGCGGCAAGCAATACAAGGTCGCCCCAGGTGAATACCTGAAGATTGAGAAACTGGAAATCGCTACCGGCGAATCCGTTACCTTTGATCGCGTTCTGTTGGTTGCCAATGGCGACGACGTGAACATCGGCGCTCCAGTTGTTGCAGGCGCTACCGTTGTGGCTGAAGTGATCTCCCAAGGTCGTCACGATAAAGTCCGCATCATCAAGTTCCGTCGTCGTAAGCACCACATGAAGCGTATGGGCCACCGCCAGTGGTACACCGAGATCAAAATCACCGGTATTCAGGCTTAATTTCAGCCTAATCCTCACTAGGAGAATTGACTCATGGCACACAAAAAAGCTGGTGGTAGTACCCGTAACGGTCGCGACTCAGAAGCCAAACGCCTTGGCGTGAAGATGTATGGCGGCCAGGTTATCGTTCCGGGCAACATCATCGTGCGTCAGCGCGGCACCCAATTCCACGCTGGTTACGGCGTTGGCATGGGCAAAGATCACACCCTGTTCGCTAAAGTCGAAGGCGTGATCAAGTTCCAGGTTAAAGGCGCCTTCGGTCGTCGCTATGTAAGCATCGTGCCAAAGACTGAAGTCGCGGCATAATCTTGCGTTCAGGGGGTTTGAGGGCCTGACCTTCACGCCTCCTGAGCTGAAAAGCCCTGTCGATGACAGGGCTTTTTCGTTTGTAGAAGGTCCTGTTTCTGGTGAGTCTCTTGCAAAGCTGTTTGTGTGGGCCGTTGTGGTGTGAAGTCGCTGGTTTTTGATCGGTATCGCAACGCTCATCTTTGCAAGAGCCTTATGAATCTATGTTGTTTGCTCGTCTTTTTGACGGGAGGCGTGCGCTATGAAATTTGTTGATGAAGTATCCATTCGAGTAAAGGCCGGTGATGGCGGTAACGGTTGCATGAGCTTCCGTCGCGAAAAATTCATCGAGAACGGTGGTCCAAACGGTGGTGATGGCGGTGACGGCGGCTCGATCTACATGATCGCCGACGAAAACCTCAACACTCTGGTCGACTATCGCTACACCCGCCATTTCGACGCCGAGCGCGGTTCGAACGGCGGCAGCACCGACTGCACCGGTCGCAAGGGTGAAGAGCTGGTACTGCGTGTGCCGGTCGGCACCACCGTGATCGACGCCGGTACCCAGGAAGTCATCGGTGACCTGACCAAAGCCGGTCAGCGTCTGCTGGTGGCCCATGGCGGCTGGCACGGTCTGGGTAACACGCGTTTCAAGTCCAGTACCAACCGGGCACCGCGTCAGACCACGCCGGGCAAGCCGGGTGAGCAGCGTGACCTCAAGCTTGAGCTGAAAGTGCTGGCTGACGTCGGTCTGCTCGGGTTGCCGAATGCTGGCAAGAGCACGTTCATTCGTTCGGTGTCCGCTGCCAAGCCAAAGGTTGCTGATTACCCGTTCACCACGCTCGTGCCGAACCTGGGTGTCGTCAGCGTCGATCGCTGGAAAAGCTTCGTCGTCGCCGATATTCCCGGCCTGATCGAAGGCGCTTCCCACGGTGCGGGCCTGGGGATTCGTTTCCTCAAGCACCTGGCGCGTACGCGTCTGTTGCTGCACCTCGTCGACATGGCGCCGCTGGATGAAAGCAGTGCGCCGGATGCCGCTGAGGTCATCGTCACCGAGCTGTTCAAGTTCAGCCCTGCCCTGGCTGACCGTGATCGCTGGCTGGTGCTGAACAAGTGCGACCAGATCCTCGAAGAAGAGCATGAGGCCCGCAAGCAGGAGATCATTGATCGCCTGGAGTGGACCGGCCCTGTCTACGTGATTTCGGCCATCGCCAAAGAAGGCACCGATCGCCTGACTCACGACATCATGCGCTATCTCGAAGATCGCGCTGATCGTCTGGCCAATGACCCGGCGTACGCCGCTGAGCTGGCTGAGCTGGATCAACGCATCGAAGACGAAGCTCGCGCTCAGTTGCAGGCGCTGGATGATCAGCGTGCCCTGCGCCGTAGCGGCGTGAAGAGCGTGCATGACATCGGCGATGACGATTGGGATGAGGAGGACGTGGATGACGAAGATGGTCCGGAAATCATTTACGTCCGCGACTGATCGACTGAAGTAAACTACGACGCCGCTCTTGAAGCGGCGTTTTGGTATCTAGAATTCGGACTCTCTGGCTTAAGGTTGAAAGATCATGCGGAGCAAGGTGACAGGTGCCCAGCGTTGGGTTGTGAAGATCGGAAGTGCGCTGCTGACAGCGGACGGCAAGGGTCTGGATCGCAACGCGATGGGTGTTTGGGTCGAGCAGATGGTGGCCCTGCATGAGGCGGGTGTCGAACTGGTCCTGGTGTCGTCCGGCGCGGTAGCGGCCGGCATGAGCCGTCTGGGCTGGACTGCGCGACCGAGTGCCATGCATGAGCTTCAGGCCGCTGCGGCAATCGGTCAGATGGGTCTGGTGCAGGCGTGGGAGTCCAGTTTCGCCGAGCATCAGCGGCACACCGCGCAGATTCTTCTCACCCACGACGATCTGTCCGACCGCAAGCGCTACCTTAACGCCCGCAGCACGTTGCGTACTTTGGTTGAGCTGGGAGTCATCCCTGTCATCAACGAAAACGACACCGTCGTCACCGACGAGATCCGTTTCGGCGACAACGACACGCTGGCGGCGTTGGTGGCCAACCTGGTTGAAGCTGATTTGTTGGTCATTCTGACTGACCGTGACGGCATGTTCGACGCCGATCCTCGCAATAATCCCGAGGCGCAGCTCATTTATGAAGCGCGCGCCGATGACCCCGCCCTTGATGCAGTGGCTGGCGGCACCGGCGGTGCGCTGGGTCGTGGTGGCATGCAGACCAAGTTGCGTGCTGCACGACTCGCCGCCCGTTCCGGTGCACACACCGTCATTGTGGGTGGCCGCATCGAGCGCGTCCTCGCGCGCCTGAAAGCCGGTGAGCGCTTGGGCACGTTGCTGTCTCCTGAGCGCGAAATGCTCGCGGCTCGCAAGCAATGGCTGGCCGGGCACCTGCAAACCCGTGGCACGCTGGTGCTGGACGAGGGTGCGGTAAAAGCGCTGACTCAAAGCCACAAGAGTCTGTTGCCGGTCGGCGTCAAGCTGGTGCAGGGCAGCTTTCGTCGTGGCGAGATGGTGGTGTGCGTGGCGGCTGACGGTCGCGAGATCGCTCGGGGTCTGAGTAATTACAGTGCGCTCGAAGCGCAGAAGATCATAGGCCTGCCCTCTGACGCCATCGTCAAGGAGCTGGGTTACATGGCCGAGCCTGAGCTCGTGCACCGTGACAACCTGATTCTGGTCTGAAGTGCATCATCAAAAAGAAGGAAGCATACATGCGAGTCATGAAAGGGCTGGTAGGCGCGTTGCTGATGTTGCCGTTGCTGGCATCGGCTGAAGAGATCGGCCAGGTATCGACTGTGTTCAAGATGGTGGGTCCGAACGATCGGATCGTGGTCGAAGCATTTGACGACCCCAAGGTCGACGGTGTGACGTGCTATCTGTCTCGCGCGAAAACCGGCGGGGTGAAGGGTGGGCTGGGCCTGGCTGAAGATCGTGCCGAAGCGTCCATCGCTTGCAGGCAGGTCGGGCCCATTCACTTCAAGGAGCAGTTGAAGGATGGCGACGAAGTGTTCAAGGAGCGGACTTCGCTGGTGTTCAAGACCATGCAGGTCGTGCGATTCCTCGACAAGAAGCGCAACACGCTGGTGTACCTCGTCTATAGCGACAAGGTGATCGAGGGCAGCCCGCAGAACGCCGTGACTGCGATTCCGATTCTGCCATGGACGCCTGCGCCGGCGCCTTGAAGCTGTAGAGGCGAATCGAAGAGAGGCAAATCGAAGGCAATAAAAAACCGACCCTGGGGTCGGTTTTTTAACAAGCGAATCGCTTAGGCTGCAGCAGCAAGGTTCAGAGCCTTGATGTGGCCATTCAAGCGACCTTTATGGCGAGCAGCTTTGTTCTTGTGGATGATGCCTTTATCGGCCATACGGTCGATAACTGGCACAGCCAGAACATAAGCAGCTTGCGCTTTTTCAGCGTCTTTAGCGTCGATGGCTTTAACTACATTCTTGATGTAGGTACGAACCATGGAACGCATGCTGGCGTTGTGGCTGCGACGCTTCTCAGCCTGTTTTGCACGTTTTTTGGCGGAAGGTGTGTTGGCCACCGTCGAGCTCCTCGAAAGACTTGGGAAATAGCTAACAAAATAGGCCGCGAATCATGCCGATGAGTTTGACACTTGTCAAGGGCAGTTGATGCGTTCCGCTGAGTGGTCGCCGTGTGGTGCCGAGGTGATTTCTTTCCGGCGTGCGACCTGTAAACTCGCGGGCTTTGGCTCTGAGCTGTTTTGCGGCGCGGAGTATCGCATATATGGAACGCGCTTTGGCGCTTCCTTTAGTCAGGCGTACAACCTTTCGATGAATCTACTCAAATCGCTTGCCGCCGTTAGCTCTATTACGATGCTTTCGCGGGTGCTGGGCTTTGTCCGCGATACCATCATCGCGCGTGCATTTGGCGCCGGCATGGCCACTGACGCCTTCTTTATCGCTTTCAAGCTGCCCAATCTGCTGCGCCGGATTTTTGCCGAGGGCGCCTTCTCTCAGGCATTCGTGCCCATCCTCGCGGAATACAAAAGCCAGCAGGGCGAAGAGGCGACCCGCACATTTGTCGCGTATGTCACCGGCCTGCTAACCCTCGCCCTGGCGATCGTCACCGTGCTGGGCGTCGTGTTCGCCCCATGGGTCATCTGGGCCACCGCGCCGGGCTTTGCCGATACGCCGGAAAAATTCCAGCTCACCTCGGATCTGCTGCGGGTCACCTTTCCTTATATATTGCTCATCTCGCTGTCGTCGCTGGCCGGCGCGATCCTCAACACGTGGAATCGCTTCTCCGTTCCGGCGTTCGTGCCGACGCTGCTCAATCTGGCGATGATCTTCTTCGCGCTGTTCCTCACGCCGTATTTCCACCCGCCGGTGATGGCGCTGGGCTGGGCGGTGCTGGCGGGCGGGCTGCTGCAGCTTCTTTATCAACTGCCGCACCTGAAAAAGATCGGCATGCTGGTGCTGCCGCGCCTGAACCTGCGCGACACCGGTGTCTGGAGGGTGATGAAGCAAATGCTGCCGGCCATGCTCGGCGTTTCCGTCAGTCAGATTTCGCTGATCATCAACACCGTATTCGCCTCGTTCCTTGTGGCCGGATCGGTGTCCTGGATGTACTACGCCGACCGTCTGATGGAGCTGCCTTCCGGTGTGCTGGGCGTGGCGTTGGGGACGATTCTGCTGCCGATTCTCTCGAAAACCTACGCCAGCCGGGATCGTCAGGAATACTCGCGTATCCTCGATTGGGGCCTGCGCTTATGTTTCCTGCTGGTGCTGCCGTGCACCCTGGCGCTAGGGCTGCTCGCCGAGCCGCTCACCGTTTCGCTGTTTCAGTACGGCAAGTTCGACGCCGTGGATGCTGCGATGACCCAGCGTGCGCTGGTCGCGTATTCGGTCGGGCTGCTGGGCATTATCGTGATCAAGGTGCTCGCCCCGGGTTTCTATGCTCAACAAAATATCCGCACGCCGGTGAAAATCGCGATCTTCACCCTCATAGTGACTCAACTGTTCAACCTGCTTTTCGTCTACGTCATCCACCTTGCACATGCCGGTCTGGCGCTGGCCATCAGTGTCGGAGCGTGCCTGAACGCTTTGCTGTTGTTCTGGCAGCTTCGCAAACAGGATCTGTTTCAGCCGCAGCCGGGGTGGCCGGTGTTTCTAGGCAAGCTGATTGTCGCCGTGGCGGTCATGTCCGCCGTCCTGCTGGGCCTGATGCATGTGATGCCCGCCTGGTCGGACGGTGAGATGCTGCAGCGATTCCTGCGCCTGGGCGTGCTGGTGCTGGCGGGTGTCGTGGCGTATTTCGGCACCTTGCTGGTGTTGGGTTTCCGGGTCAGGCATTTCGCTCGCAAGGCGATCCTGTAGGATCAGTCGTCGTTTTCTGCCGGTTAACGTCGATTGTTGTGGTTTGCCCGGATGTGTCGCCTGTCGTAGACGGCGGTGTGTGGTTATAATCGGCCACTTTATGAGCAAGAAGCGCGTTATGCAGCTGGTTCGAGGCCTTCACAATCTGCGCCCGCAGCACCGGGGCTGCGTCGCCACCATCGGCAATTTCGACGGTGTACACCGGGGTCATCAGGCTATCCTGGCGAGACTGCGTGAACGCGCCGTCGAGCTGGGCTTGCCCAGTTGTGTGGTGATCTTCGAACCGCAACCGCGCGAGTTCTTCGCTCCCGAGACGGCCCCGGCCCGTCTGGCCCGACTGCGCGACAAGCTCGATCTGCTGGCTGGCGAGGGTGTTGATCTGGTGCTGTGTCTGGCATTCAACCAGCGCTTCAGCAAGCTCAGTGCATCGGAGTTCGTCGACACCGTGCTGATCGATGGCCTGGGCGTGAAGCATCTGGAAGTCGGCGACGACTTCCGCTTTGGTTGTGACCGAGTGGGCGATTTCGATTTCCTGCAAAAAGTCGGCGCCGAACAGGGCTTCACCGTCGAAGCGGCGCAGACCGTCGAGATCGATGGCGTGCGCGTCAGCAGCACCAAGGTGCGCACGGCGCTGGCCGCCGCAGACTTCACCCTGGCCGAGCATTTGCTGGGCCGCCCGTTCGAAATCTCTGGCCGGGTACTGCATGGTCAGAAGCTGGCGCGTCAGTTGGGTACGCCCACGGCCAACGTGCAACTCAAACGTCGTCGCGTGCCATTGACCGGTGTCTATCTGGTCAGCGCACAGATTGACGGCAAGGTATGGCCGGGCGTCGCCAACATTGGCGTGCGTCCCAGCGTGGCGGGCGATGGACGTCCCCACCTGGAGATTCACCTTCTGGATTTTACCGGCGATATTTATGGCCGGCGTTTGACGGTGGTATTCCACCAGAAGCTGCGTGATGAGCAGCGCTTTGCCTCCCTTGAGGCGCTCAAGACGGCGATCGATGCGGATGTCGCTGCCGCTCGTGCCCACTGGCACGACCAACCGCTAAACTTTAGAGCCTGAAATGACCGACTACAAAGCCACGCTTAATCTTCCGGACACCGCCTTCCCTATGAAGGCCGGCCTGCCCCAGCGCGAGCCGCAAACTCTGCAGCGCTGGGACAGCATTGGCCTGTACCAGAAGCTGCGCGAAATTGGCAAGGATCGGCCCAAGTTCGTGCTGCACGACGGGCCTCCGTACGCCAACGGCAATATCCACATCGGTCATGCGGTCAACAAGATTCTCAAGGACATGATCGTTCGCTCGAAGACCCTGTCGGGCTTCGACGCGCCTTACGTTCCGGGCTGGGATTGCCACGGTCTGCCGATCGAGCACAAAGTCGAAGTCACACATGGCAAAAACCTGCCTGCGGACAAGACCCGCGAACTGTGCCGTGCCTACGCGGCCGAGCAGATCGAGGGGCAGAAAGCCGAGTTCATTCGTCTGGGCGTACTGGGCGACTGGGCCAACCCGTACCGCACCATGGACTTCGCCAACGAGGCCGGGGAAATCCGTGCGCTGGCTGAAATGGTCAAGAACGGCTTCGTCTTCAAGGGCCTGAAGCCGGTCAACTGGTGTTTCGATTGCGGCTCGGCACTGGCTGAAGCGGAAGTCGAATACCAGGACAAGAAATCGTCCACCATCGACGTCGCCTTTCCGGCGGCCGATGGCGACAAGCTGGCTGCCGCCTTCGGTCTGCCAAGCCTGGGCAAACCTGCTGCCATCGTGATCTGGACCACCACCCCGTGGACCATCCCGGCAAACCAGGCGCTCAACGTTCATCCGGAATTCACCTACGCGCTGGTCGACACCGGCGAGCGTCTGCTGGTGCTGGCTGAAGAGCTAGTTGAGTCCTGCCTCAAGCGCTGGAACCTCGAAGGTTCGGTGCTGGCGACTGCCGAGGGTTCAGCGCTTGAGCTGATCAACTTCCGTCATCCGTTCTACGATCGTCTTTCGCCCATCTATCTGGCGGACTACGTCGAGCTGGGCGCGGGTACCGGCGTCGTTCACTGCTCGCCCGCCTATGGCGTCGACGACTTCGTGATCTGCAAGGCCTACGGCCTGACCAACGACGACATCATCAGCCCGGTGCAAAGCAACGGCGTGTACAGCCCGTCGCTGGAGTTCTTCGGTGGCCAGTTCATCTTCAAGGCCAACCAGCCCATCATCGACAAGCTGACCGAAGTCGGCGCGTTGCTGCACACCGAAACCATCACCCACAGCTACATGCACTGCTGGCGCCACAAGACGCCGCTGATCTACCGCGCCACCGCGCAGTGGTTCGTCGGCATGGACAAGCAGCCGACGTCGGGTGACACCCTGCGCAACCGCGCCGTGAAGGCCATCGAAGAAACCAAGTTCGTCCCGGCATGGGGGCAGGCGCGCCTGCACTCGATGATCGCCAACCGCCCTGACTGGTGCATCTCCCGGCAGCGCAACTGGGGCGTGCCGATCCCGTTTTTCCTGAACAAGGAAAGCGGCGAGCTGCACCCGCGCACTGTCGAGCTGATGGAAGAAGTCGCTCAGCGGGTCGAGCAGGAAGGCATCGAAGCCTGGTTCAAGATGGACGCTGCCGAGCTGCTGGGTGACGAAGCGCCGCACTACGACAAGATTTCCGACACCCTGGACGTCTGGTTCGACTCCGGCACCACTCACTGGCACGTCCTGCGCGGCTCGCACCCGATGGGCCACGAAAGCGGTCCTCGCGCCGACCTGTACCTGGAAGGTTCCGACCAGCACCGCGGCTGGTTCCACTCGTCGCTGCTGACCGGTTGCGCCATCGACAATCACGCGCCGTACCGTGAGTTGCTCACCCATGGTTTCACCGTGGACGAAAACGGCCGCAAGATGTCCAAGTCGCTGGGCAACGTCATTGCCCCGCAGACCGTCAACGACACGCTGGGCGCCGACATCATGCGTCTGTGGGTTTCGGCGACTGACTACTCCGGCGAGATGGCCGTCTCCAACACCATCCTGCAGCGCAGCGCCGATGCGTATCGACGCATTCGCAACACCGCGCGCTTCCTGCTCTCGAACCTGACCGGCTTCAACCCGGCCACCGACTTGCTGCCAGCCGAAGACATGCTGGCGCTGGATCGCTGGGCCGTGGATCGCGCGCTGCTGCTGCAACGTGAGCTGGAAGAGCACTACGGCGAGTATCGGTTCTGGAACGTCTACTCGAAGGTGCACAACTTCTGTGTGCAGGAGTTGGGCGGTTTCTACCTCGACATCATCAAGGATCGCCAGTACACCACCGGCGCCAACAGCAAGGCGCGTCGTTCTTGCCAGACCGCGCTGTTCCACATCTCCGAAGCGCTGGTTCGCTGGATCGCACCGATCCTGGCGTTTACCGCCGATGAGCTGTGGCAGTACCTGCCGGGCGAGCGCAACGAGTCGGTCATGCTCAACACCTGGTACCAGGACCTGACCGAGCTGCCGGAAGGCTTCGAGCTGGACCGCGCCTACTGGGAGCGGATCATGGCGGTGAAGGTGGCGGTCAACAAGGAAATGGAGAACCTGCGCGCGGCCAAGGCTATCGGCGGCAACTTGCAGGCCGAAGTCACGCTGTACGCCGAAGACGCGCTGGTGGCGGATCTGTCCAAGCTGAGCAACGAGCTGCGTTTCGTGCTGATCACCTCAACGGCCAGCGTCGCGCCTTTCGTCAGCGCGCCTGCCGATGCCGTGGTCACCGAAGTGGCCGGCCTGAAGCTCAAAGTCGTCAAATCCGGCCACGCCAAGTGCGCGCGCTGCTGGCATCACCGCGAGGACGTCGGGGTCAATCCTGAGCATCCAGAGATCTGCGGTCGTTGCGTCGACAACATCAGCGGCGCAGGCGAGGTTCGTCACTATGCCTAATGCATCGGCTGGCCGTATGGGCCGACTGGGTTGGTTGTGGCTGAGCGTGCTGGTGGTGGTCATTGACCAGGCCAGCAAGTTCTACTTCGAAAACCGCCTGGAGTTGTACGAGCAGATCGTCATCCTTCCTGACTACTTCAGCTGGATGCTGGCCTACAACACCGGGGCTGCGTTCAGCTTCCTGGCCGACAGCTCCGGCTGGCAGCGCTGGTTGTTTGCGCTGATTGCGGTCGTGGTGAGTGCGGTGCTGGTGGTCTGGCTCAAGCGGCTCGGGCGAGACGAAACCTGGCTGGCGGTTGCCCTTGCCCTGATCCTGGGCGGGGCGCTGGGCAATCTGTATGACCGAATCTTCATCGGTCATGTCATAGACTTCATATTCGTGCATTGGAAAGAACACGGCTTCCCGGCCTTCAATGTCGCGGACAGCGCCATTACCGTTGGCGCGATCATGCTGGCTCTGGACATGTTCAAGAGCAAGAAAACCGGAGAAACCGTCAATGACTGATCAGTTGATGACCGAACAGGCTACTCAGGAAACACGCATCGGTCAGAACACGGAAGTCACCCTGCATTTCGCGCTGCACCTGGAAAATGGTGACACCGTCGACAGCACGTTCGACAAGGCCCCGGCGACCTTCAAGGTCGGCGATGGCAGCCTGCTGCCGGGCTTTGAAGCGCTGATCTTCGGCTTCAAAGCCGGAGACAAGCGCACCCTTCAGGTACCGCCGGAAAACGCTTTCGGTCAGCCGAATCCGCAGAATGTGCAGGTCATGCCGCGTTCGCAGTTCCAGAACATGGAGCTGTCAGAAGGGCTGCTGGTGATCTTCAACGATGCGGCGAACACTGAGCTGCCGGGCGTGGTGAAAGCGGTGGACGATGATCAGGTCACCGTCGACTTCAACCATCCGCTCTCCGGCAAGACGTTGACCTTCGAAGTGGAAATCTTCGAGGTGAAGGCACTCTGAGCATTGCCAGAGCGCTTGGCCCCGGCACTGTTCGGGGCCTTTTCGTTTATATGTTTCATTGCGCGTAGACACGAGGCACATCATGCAAATCAAACTCGCCAACCCACGTGGCTTCTGTGCCGGGGTGGACCGTGCGATCGAAATCGTCAATCGCGCGCTGGAAGTGTTTGGCCCGCCGATCTACGTGCGCCATGAAGTGGTTCATAACAAATTCGTCGTCGAAGACCTGCGCAGCCGTGGCGCGATCTTCGTCGAAGAACTTGATCAGGTGCCGGACGACGTCATCGTGATCTTCAGTGCCCACGGCGTGTCGCAGGCGGTGCGTACCGAGGCGGCAGGCCGTGGTCTGAAGGTGTTCGACGCCACGTGTCCGCTGGTGACCAAAGTGCATATCGAGGTCGCGCGCTATAGCCGTGACGGCCGCGAGTGCATCCTGATTGGTCATGCCGGCCACCCTGAGGTCGAGGGCACAATGGGGCAGTACGATGCCAGTAATGGTGGCGCGATCTATCTGGTCGAAGACGAAGCGGACGTCGCCAATCTCCAGGTGAGCAATCCCGAGAACCTGGCTTTCGTGACCCAGACCACGCTGTCGATGGACGATACCAGCCGTGTCATCGACGCCTTGCGCACACGATTCCCGGCCATTGGTGGCCCGCGCAAGGACGACATCTGTTACGCCACCCAAAACCGCCAGGACGCGGTCAAGGTATTGGCCGATGAGTGTGACGTGGTGCTGGTGGTCGGCAGCCCGAACAGCTCCAACTCCAATCGCCTGCGTGAACTGGCTGAACGCATGTCGACCCCGGCCTATCTGATCGATGGCGCCGAAGACATGCAGCGTAGCTGGTTCGACGGCGTTGGACGCATCGGCATTACCGCCGGCGCTTCGGCGCCTGAAGTGCTGGTGCGTGGCGTGATCCAGCAGCTGCACGCCTGGGGAGCTACCGGCGAAGACGAGTTGGCCGGGCGCGAGGAAAACATCACCTTCTCGATGCCCAAGGAATTGCGCGTCAAGTCGCTGCTGTAATCCGGTCATCCTGTCACCGCATCATGCACAGGGCTCGCTGCCGAATCCTTCGGATCGCAGCGTGACCCTGCCGGTCACCGCAATCGCCAACTGATAGCGACTGGCGGGTGCGTCTTTGAGGCACACCGCCAGTGTCCCGTTGGCGTTGTTCAGCAGCCGCCCCGTGTTATCGAAACCAATGCGCACGGCCACCTTGGTGTTGCCGACGACCCTGACGTTGCGGTGGCTGGCGAACTCGGCGAGCGACAGCTCACCCTCGTCCTTGAACTGGTTGCGGTTGCTGTCGACGAACACATTCCAGCCTCGGCTCCAGTCATTTTCCAGCGCCTGCATCACCACCGGCTGACTGCGCAGAATCGCCTCTGTGCGAGCCATGCGCAGCCCGCTGGCCAGTTGCTGAGCGGTGTCCTGACGTCGCTGTGAGTCGATCAATTGGCCGAAGGCGGGGATCGCCAGGGTCGCGATGATGGCGACAATCACCAACCCAGCCAGCAGTTCAATCAGCGTCAATCCTTGCTGTTTCACGAGCGTCTTCCGTTGAGTGCGGCGCCCAAGGAAACACCCCCTCAGCCGCGCTGACAACCGGGTCGATTGTCAGCCGGTATGTCCGCAAGGCGCCGTTACACATCCTCCGGGCAAACTGCCGCGCATCGTCTTCACTGTTGGCTGCAAAGCGGACGGCAGAGGTGGGCGATGGCAGGGAAGGCGATGCAATCAGGCATGACACTGATCGAAGTGATGGTCGCGCTTTTGATCTTCAGCGTTGGCATTTTGGGTGTGGCGATGCTGCAGCTCAACGCGCTGAAGTACACCGACAGCTCGATGCGCAGCCTGCACGTCAGCTTCATCGCCCATGATCTTTTCGAGCGCATCCGTGCCAACTCTCGAAGCAGTTACGCGCTGGCTTCGCTGAGTCAGGCGCCAACGTCCGGCAGTCTCGCCGTCCCTCGACAGCAAGACTTGTACGACTTCGCTACACAGTTGAAGCGCGCCGTCGGTGACGACGCCGAGGCATCAATTGCGGTAGCGGGATCGAGCGTGACCCTCACATTGAAGTGGGACGATTCCCGTGCCAGCCAGAATGCCGCACAGAAGCAAACGCTGACGTTGACCGCAGATGTCTCCGCCAAGTGGGGGCCACGACCATGAAGAGTCTGGAGAAGGGCTTTGGCCTCGTCGAAGTGATGCTGGCGCTGGTGCTGGGATTGGTGATGTCGCTGGCCTTGGCGCAGATATTCATCAGTTCGAAGAGCAGCTATGCCAGTCAGACATCGTCCGCCAGCCTGCAGGAGGACGCGCGATTTGTGCTCAGCAAAATGGTCCAGGAAGTGCAGTTGGTAGGAATGTTCGGCTGTTTGGGGAAAGTCGACGACGCCAGTGTCGGCACTGGCTTCTCCAAGGCGTTTGAGGAGCCGATCCACTGGGACGCCAGCTCGCAGACATTGAGTCTCGCCACGGCCGGAACCGGGGAGGGTGGCGGCTGGTCGACCTGGGTCATTCACACCGACTGCGTGTCATCCGCCACCGCTTACTCCAACGGCCGAGCGCCCCGACTTGCCGCGGATGAAACAGCGTTGCCAGTTCACCGGCAGGTCTATCGCTTCAACAAGGCGCGCAATGAACTTTCGCTGAACGGCCAGCCTCTGGTCAGTAACGTGCGCGCGTTCAGCGTGCTGTTCGGCGTTGCCGGCTCGACCAGTGACCGGTCAATCGCCCGATATGACGCCACTGCCGAGCCCTCGCTGATCCGCAGTGTGCGATTGACTCTGACCCTGTTCGACCCCGCAGACCGAGCCCATGAACAGACCATTGATGTTGTCGCCGCCATCCGTAATCGACTGGGGTGAGCGCATGAACGTGAATGCACAACGTGGGGCCGTGTTGATCGTTAGTTTGGTGTTCCTGTTGTTGCTGACCCTGTTGGCCACATCATCGATGCAGAACGCCACGCTCCAGGAAAAAGTGGCCGGCACGCTCAAGCTACGCGATGCATCGTTTCAGTCTGCCGAGACAGCGCTGCGCATTGCGGAAGCGAGAATCGTAGCGCCGGGTTTTTCCCTGCCGCCCTGTCCGTCGCCAGCGAGATGTTTGCCTCCACCTGAAGCGCTGACACTTTCCAGTAGCGGAACGGGCGGGGACTCGGGTGTGAGTTGGGTCGCAACACGCGGTGGCTTCTACGGTATTCAGCATGTCGGCAAAACTGATCAACCAGCAGGTGGCGGAGACGGTCAGCTCTGGAGTTTGTACCGCGTGACCGCTGTTGGCATTGAGGGCGAATCACGCACCGTGCTCGAAAGCATCCACACCCAGGAGCGCCGCGTGATGTGGCGGCAGCGGCAATGAATAGACAAACCGCGGGCTTCACCCTGATCGAACTGCTGATTGCCGTCGCCATCGTCGCGATTCTCGCCGCCGTCGCGTATCCGCAATACAACGAATACACCCGGAAAACCCGCCGCTCGGAGATTGCTGGGGTGCTGGTTGAAGAGGCGCAGAAACTGGAGCGGTTTCACTCGAGGGCAGGGCAATACTCGGACGTCAGCGGGCCGCCGGCGTTTAGTCATGTGGTGTCGGTTGGGAATGGGGTTTATCGGATAGGGGCAGAGCGCAAGGAGCGGACGTTCACGCTGACCGCGTCGCCGATTGACGGGGGGATGATGGGAGGCGATGCGTGTGGGAGTTTTGTGCTGGAAAACACTGGCAAGCGCGACAATCTCGGGATGTCGGGGGCTGCCAGTGTGTCGGGGTGTTGGGGGCGCTGAAGTGACTTAGGTCGGCTAAGGCGCCGCGGGTCAGGGCGTTCGTCCGTCGAAAACAGCCACACATCCCCCCGGTAAATATTGAAACAACCGGTTGCTATATAGTTTCTCCATTAAGGAGAGATTAAATGGCTAAAGGGTGTCGGGGTTTTACGCTGGTCGAGTTGCTGGTGACCATCACATTGGTCGGCATCCTCGCCGCGATCGCCGTTCCGAGTTTCAGCACGGCGATCCAAAACACCAAGGCAGATACGGAGGTCAGCGACTTTCAGCGTTTCCTTAATTACGCCCGCCAACAGGCTATAAATAGCGGCACTGTCATCCGTGTAACACCATCGGTGGCGGGCACCGCCTGGAATACTCAGCTGAGTGCCATTGATCCTGCGGCAACGGCGCCGATTCCCATTCTGCGAGTTTTGCCAGCGATGGACTCTGCATCGGTGCTTACAGTGAGCGGAAATCCTACAGCGATTGACTTCAACAACTTGGGCGGTTTGGCCGCCCCGGTGCCGACGGCGGCCGCTGCCGTCAGCGTTACCTACACACGCGGTACCATTACCCGAGTGATCAACATATGCCTGAGCGGCCGTATCGTATTGGGCGGTTGCTGATGAACGCTATTATGGATTCCAGGCAACAAGGCACGACGCTCATTGAAGTATTGGTCGCCCTGCTTGTTCTGGCGATTGGGCTTCTGGGCGCGGCGGCACTCCAGTTGAATGCGTTGAAGTACACCGACAGTTCAAGGCTCAGCAGTCAGGCCAGCTTTATTGCGTACGACATGATGGATCGGATCCGTGCCAATCCTGATGCTGACTATAGTCTGGCATCCTTGGCGGATGTGGCCTCTGGTCCCAATTTGAGTGTTCCGCGCACGCAGGATCTCTACGACTTCAAGACCAATATCCAAACTCTCGACCCCGTCACGGGCGATGGGACCATTACGGTGGATCCGACGTATAAGAGGCTGGTCACCATTACGGTGACCTGGAGTGATGCCCGGGCCGCCAACCCGGCAACTCCCTTGCAGACCTTTACTGTGAAGAGTCGTGTGGCGATAGACGCGAAGGTGACGCAATGAAGCACCGCGCCAGGGGCTTCGGCCTGATCGAGATCATGATCTCGCTGCTATTGGGTTTGCTTATAGTGGCGGGTGTTATTCAGATTTTCATTTCAGCCAAGAACACCTATCTGTCACAGAACGCCTCGGCGGTCATGCAAGAGGATGCACGTTTCATCCTCACCAAGATGGCTCAGGAAATACGCATGGTCGGAATGTTTGGCTGTCTGGCGACGGTCAAAGACTCAAGCGCCAACAGTGACTTCGCCGCTGCGCAAATGACGCCAGTTCGGTGGGATAACGCAACGTCGAAATTGACGCTGGTAACAGCCGACGTGGGAAATAATGGTGGTGTTCCGACCTGGACCGTTGTCTCCGATTGCAAGTCAGGAGCGACCGCTCGGACCGGAACGGCCATCCCTGCCGCCACCGAATTAGCATTTCCAATACGCCAACTCGTCTACCAGTTTGCGAATAAGCAGTTACTTCTTGGGGGGGCTGTCATCGTCAATAACGTGAATGACTTCTCGGTGATGTTTGGTACTGCCAATACGGCGTCGGACACAACGGTTACAGCGTACACCGCGACGCCCGCCAGCATGGCTACGGTGCGCAGCGTCAGGCTGACCCTGGAACTGCAGGACGCAACAGGTCGAGTTAAAAACCAGAAGTTCAGCGTTATGACCGCTTTACGTAACCGTCTCTACTAGGTGTTGCCATCTTGAATGTAACCAGACACAGAGGTGTACAACGTACCCGGGCCCGCGAGCGCGGAATGGCGCTTATCGTCAGTCTGGTGTTTCTGTTGCTGCTGACGTTGATCGGGATTTCATCAATGCAGAACGCTACGCTTCAGGAAAAGATGTCCGGCAGCGTCAAGTTCCGCAACGAGTCTTTTCAGATTGCGGAGGCGGCTGCGCGTATGGGGGAGTCTGCAGTTCAGGCCACTAATTACAAGCTGGCGACATGCATAAAATGTGCTCCACCTCCGGAAGCTACAAGCGTAACGGGACCGGGTGCCAACAGTACCTCGGGAGTGACCTGGTTCGCGACGACAGGCACGACGGGAGGTTTGTGGGCTGTCCAGAAAATCGCCACAACCAAGGACCCGGTTAACATCAATTCTGTGGGGTGGGATGAAAGTAAGTCGTGGACGCTTTATCGCATCACAGGCGTTGGCATCTCTGGTAACTCACGAACTGTAGTGGAAAGTATTTATGCCAAACGTTGAGTGGTGCCGCAGGGCAAGGCTTTATCTGTGCAAGCTGATGATGGGCGCACTGCTTGGCCTTTATGGCTCGGCCACCGCTTTCGCCGCATTTGTGCCGTCTGATTCTCCCTTGTTAACCGTGGGGTCGGTGACGCCGAACGTCATGCTGCTGGTGGATGACTCCGGGAGTATGAACAGCATCATTTGGGCTTCAGGGTTTGATCCCAATGCGGATCCGGTGCAAGTGTACAACTGCAGCTCGGACTCTAACTGCCTCTTCATCAATGCCCTGGACATGACTGACACCAACTTTTTTGTAGGAAATCTGCGCGCTGGGGGATGTGCTTTTGGGTACGATGGCTTTTATAAAGCCTCAACCGGCAGCGTCGTTTGCCTTAAACTGCCCGACCCCGTGGGAAACGGGAATACCCGGTACACCACCGCTTATATCAGCTATTTGATTTCTGCGACGTCTGCATCCAGAAAAGACTACACAGATGGAACGGTCCCCAACGATTACCGAATCAACGTCGCTCGGACGGTGTCCGCGGCGCTAGTCGCCAGCAACCGAAATCTGCGAATAGGCTTAGCTACCTTCAATCCCCCAACGACCGGTAACCCTGGGCCCGGCGGCAATATCGCCAGAGCGATTAGCGACTTATCACAGACCACTTCCACAACGTCCAGCCAAGCCACCACCAACTACAACGCACTGATTTCTTCTATCAACGGCCTCGCAGCAATCGCGAATACGCCACTGGCTGAAACGTATTACGAAGTGACCCGCTATTTTCGTGGCATGGCGCCTTATTACAACACCACGCCTACCACCTACACGAGCCCCATTCAGTACCGGTGTCAGCGCAACTATGGCGTCGTTATCACCGACGGGCTGCCGACTTATGATCGAACTTTCCCCACTAATGATCCGCTAGGTGGTGCAAGCCTTCCCAACTGGGACGGCAAGAATAACGATGGTGATAACCTCAATGGCGATGGAGAGGGTGACACCCTTTACCTGGACGATATCGCGAAATTCGCCTACGACATCGATATGCGAACGGGCGGGACCGATGCCGCCAATAAGGGGTGGGATGCCACCGATTTCCCCAAGCAGAACATGTTTACCTACACAGTTGGATTCACAGCCGCTAATGCCATGCTTTCCGACGCAGCGGTTTACGGAAAGGGTATCTACTATCAAGCGACTGACAGTGCGGGTTTGAATACGGCCTTGTCAGCAGCCCTGAATGACATCACCTCCCGTGCAGGAACCGGGGGAGGTGTAGCGTCGAATTCACCCACACTGTCGAGCTCATCGGTTTATTTCCAGACCCAATACGATCCGACTGACTGGCGGGGCACAATCAAGGCTTCGGCAATTTTGGCTGATGGAACCGTAAACACCGCATCGCCTATCTGGTCCACCGACAAACAAATCATTCCGGGCATTACAGCTACTTACGAGTCCTGGAACTCCCTGACCAATGCCGTTATTCCGTTGTCCTTTCCAAGCTTTTCATTGCCCCAACAGACCGTGCTCAACGCCAATCTGCCGCTTGGGATTTCTGGGCTGGATTTAGTGCAATGGAGTAAAGGGACGAACAAGACAGGATTGAAAACGCGTACGGTGTTGCTCGGTGATGTGATCAACTCGCCCTTGACGTACGCCTCACCTACGGACAACCCAGCGTCGGACCCTGCCTCTGATAATAGCTATTCCACGTATTTGGATATCAAATCAAACTCAATGAGTCCCTCCCTCGTGGTCAACGCCAATGATGGGTTGGTCAACGTGATCGACCCGTCGACGGGTAACAGGCTTTATGGGTACATGCCATCCACCGTTCTCGCGAACCTGCATTACGTCGCTGACCCTAACTACATCAACGGCGTATCTCACAAATTTTTGGTGGATGGGCAAATTTCCATCGTAGATGTCCAGTTTGCTTCGTCCTGGAAAACTCTAGCCATCGGGGGGACGGGCTCCGGTGGCAAGGGATTTTATGCGCTGCAGCTGTTTAATGCCGGTGCTTCTAATACGGTTAAAGCGCTTTGGGACATCAGCAGCGTTAGCACAGGTTTTGCCAACATGGGGTACGCGTATGCCAAACCGGAGGTGGCTCAACTGCCAGACGGCCGATGGGCAGCATTCATCTCTAATGGCTATGGCAGCACCAATGGCGTGGCGTCACTCTTTGTAGTTGATGTCAGCAATGGGGCTCTGATAAGAGAGATCGCCGTCGATACCTCAGGCAACAATGGATTGTCTTCAGTCAAGTTACGCGTCAATGCACAGAGTGTTGTTCAGTACGCTTATGGCGGTGATTTGAAGGGTCAGATGTGGAAGTTTGACTTCACGGGGCAAACCTCATCCACCTGGAAAGTAGGGCTGGGTGGAAGTCCACTGTTCACTGCCTCAGGAGGGGCGAATCAGCCGATCACTGCTCAGCCGGTCGTGGGAAATAATCCGAACGGCGGCAAGATGGTTTATTTTGGCACGGGCAAATTGCTCGAAACCGCGGACAAGACCACGACCGCGACTCAAGCGTTTTATGCGGTCTGGGACAATGACGGGACGGGTGCCAACTATCGCGAAAGCGACCTTGTAGCGCAGGCTATAAATGGGGTCTCAAGCGGAGCTTCTGGGCAGTTTTTTACCACTACCCAAAATGATGTGAATTATGCAGCCAAGAAAGGCTTCTACCTTCCGTTGATCTATAACACCGTCGCGACGGGGGAGCGTGTCATCTATCCGGCGACACTCGCGTTCGGCCGGGTTCGATTTACCACGGCTATCGTCGACACAGGTGATCCATGTTCAAGCTCTGGATCGGGTAGATATGCTGAACTTGATGCATTAAGCGGGCGGATGCTTAGCTATCCGGTTCTGGATACAAACGGTGATGGGCAGGTCAACAGCGCTGACGCTAATTCAAGCGGTATCCTGATAAGCGGTGGCGTGCCTAACGCAGCCGTTACGCTTGATAAAGAGAACGGCAATCAAGCAATTCCTTTGGGCGGTTTAGGTACCCCTCAAACCATCACTGATTTGGGCGGGGTGTCAAACCGACGCATCATGTGGCGACAGATCAGATGAGGAAAGAAAAAATGATGGGCAGTAAAACGAAGGGATTCACGCTTATAGAGCTGATGATCGTGGTCGCCATCGTCGGCATTCTGGCGGCGATCGCTTACCCCAGTTATACCGAGTACGTGCGGCGCACTCACCGGACCGAAATAGCCGGAATCCTGATGGAGCAAAGCCAGGTGCTGGAGCGTTACTTCACAAAGACCGGTAGCTATAAAGACGCGACGGTGCCAGTCTCCAACGACTGGTACAAAGTTGCGTTAGTATCCGACGCAACAACCTTTACCTTGACGGCAACACCCATTCCCGCCTCCATGATGAACGGCGACAAGTGCGGCATCTTCACTATCTTCAATACCGGCATCCGCACTAACTCCACCGGGCTGTCGAACAAAGACTGTTGGGGCCGTTGAATCCATGCAGATGAACAAGCCGTGGCCGCTGTGCTAAATCAAGACATAGTCATCATCGGCGGCGGCGTCATCGGCCTCCTGACCGCCTTCAACCTTGCCTCCAAAGTCCGAAGCGTAACGCTGCTCGACCGCTCGGAAGTCGGCCAGGAATCCTCATGGGCTGGCGGCGGCATTGTGTCGCCACTTTACCCATGGCGTTACAGCCCGGCCGTTACGGCACTCTCGCACTGGTCGCAGGATTTTTACCCACAGCTCGCCGAGCGCTTGCTGGCAATGACCGGCATCGATCCGCAAGTCCACAAGACCGGCCTTTACTGGCTGGATCTAGACGACGAAGCAGAGGCGCTCGAATGGGCATCGCGTCTGAATCGTCCGCTGACATCGGTGGATATTTCTTCGGTGTACGACGCCGTCCCCGTCATGGGCGGTGGCTACTCACGTGCAGTGCACATGGCCGACGTCGCCAACGTCCGCAACCCGCGTCTGGTCAAGTCGCTGAAGGCTGCGTTATTGGCGTTGCCCAATGTGGTCATTCGAGAGCACTGCCAGGTCATCGACTTCCTGCGCGAGGGTGATCGCGTACTGGGTGTCACGACAGACGAGGGCGATGTGCTCGGCGACAGCGTGGTGCTGGCGGCAGGGGCATGGAGCGGCGATCTGCTCGGCAAACTGGGGCTGGCGCTGCCCGTTGAGCCGGTCAAAGGGCAGATGATTCTCTACAAGTGCGATGCCGACTTTCTGCCGAGCATGATCCTCGCCAAGGGTCGTTACGCGATTCCCCGGCGCGACGGGCATATCCTCATCGGCAGCACGCTCGAGCACGAAGGGTTTGATAAGACACCCACCGAAAATGCTCTGGAAAGCCTGAAAGCCTCGGCGGTGGAATTGATTCCCGCTCTGGCTGACGCACAGGTGGTGGGACACTGGGCAGGGCTGCGGCCGGGCTCGCCGGACGGCATCCCTTTCATCGGCCCTGTGCCGAATCATCAAGGCTTGTGGCTCAACTGCGGCCACTACCGCAACGGCCTGGTACTGGCGCCGGCCTCGTGTCAGTTGCTGACGGATTTGCTGGTGGGGGATGAGCCGATTATCGATGAGGCGCCGTATGCGCCTGCTGGAAGGTTTAACGCTTGAGGGGTTCAGCCGGATAACAGGTCCCAAAAAGGGAACGATCGGTCCCTTTTTGGGACCTGTCCAGCGCCGCGGAACCCGTCACTCCAGCCCAAGCTTCTTCAACCGATAACGCATCGACCTGAACGTCAAATTCAAACGCTGCGCTGCCGCCGTGCGATTCCAGCGGGTTTCCTCCAGCGCCTGCAGGATGAGCTTGCGCTCAATGCTTTCCAGATAGTCTTCCAGGTTATCGATGTTGGCAAGGCTCGGGCCGTCCTCCTCGGCGGGGCGTGACGGCTCGGCCAGGCGCAGATCGGCGGTGTTGATCTGGTCGTCTTCGCACAGCGTGTAGGCCCGCTCAAGCATGTTTTCCAGCTCGCGCACGTTGCCGGGAAAGCGATAGCCCTTGAGGGCCGCCAGCGCGTGGGGAGGGAGGACGGTGGCTGGTTCGCCAGCGGATTCCGCCAGGCGGCGCAGCACGCTGTTGGCGATCTCTTCGATATCCTCGCGGCGTTCGCGCAGGGGCGGTACTCGCAGCTCGATGACGTTCAGCCGGTAGTACAAATCCTGACGGAAACGCCCGGCGGCCACTTCCTGATTGAGGTCCTTGTGGGTGGCGCACAGCACGCGAACATCCACTACTTGCTCCTGCTGGCCGCCAATCGCGCGGACGGATTTTTCCTGGATCGCGCGGAGCAGTTTCACCTGCATCGCCAGCGGCAGGTCAGCCACTTCATCGAGAAACAGCGTCCCGCCGTTGGCGACCTGAAACAGCCCGGGCTTGTCTTCGTGGGCGCCGGTGAAGCTGCCTTTGCGATGTCCGAAGAATTCACTTTCCATCAGCTCTGACGGGATCGCGCCACAGTTGACCGGCACGAACGGCTGCTCGGCGCGCGGGCCTTGCTCATGAATAAGCCGGGCCACCAGTTCCTTGCCGCTGCCTGATTCGCCGCTGATGTAGATTGGCGCCTGGCTTCGCGCCAGTTTGGCGATCTGCTTGCGTAGCGACTGCATCGGCGGAGAGCTGCCCAGCAGGCGATGGTCGATGCGGTTGTCTTCGGCAGGCGCTAGGCGCAGGCGCAAGGCACTGGTCACCAACTCACGCAACCGCGTCAGGTCGACCGGCTTGGTCAGGAAGTCGAACGCGCCGGCTTTCAGGGCATGGATCGCCGTGTCGAGGCTGCCGTGGGCGGTGATCATCGCCACCGGCACCTGGTTGTGGCGCTTCTGAATGTGCTGCACCAGTTCCAGGCCATTGCCATCTGGCAGGCGCATGTCGGTCAAGCACAGGTCAAACGCCTCGCGCGCCAGCCACTCTTGGGCTTCCTTGACGTTTCGCGCGCTGCGGGTGTCCAGTTTCATCCGTCCAAGCGTGATTTCCAGCAACTCACGAATGTCCGGCTCATCGTCGACGATCAGGATCTTTTGCCGTTGGCTCATGTTCAGCTCAGCTTGAACGGATGGGCGAAGGTAATTCGCATGCAGCTTCCGCCACCTTCCCGTGGAATGTAGTTGAGGCTCGCCTGATTGCTTTCGCACAACTCGCGCGACAGGTACAGGCCCAAGCCGGTTCCTTTGCTTTCGGTGGTGAAGAAGGGTTCGAAGATTTTCGGAAGATGCTCTTCGGCAACGCCCGGCCCGTCGTCGATGACCTCCAGCGTCGGCAGCTCACTGAACGGTGCTTGAAACAACCTGAGCCAGACTTGCGCCTGTTCGTGCCGCTGGCCGCTGTAGCGCAACCCGTTTTGCAGCAGATTGCTCATCACTTGCTGCAACTGCTCGGCGTCCATCTGCGTACTGAGCACGCCGGGGCCGATGTCCAGATGCACGGCCTGATTAGCGGTCAGCTCGTCGCGCAGGTTCCGGACGAACGCCTCAAGCCACTGCTTGAGATCCAGCAGATGGGGTTCGGTCTGACGTCGACGAGACAACTGCAGAACGTTCTCGATCACCAGATTCATCCGCCGCGATTGATCGTGAATGATCTGACTGAGACGCCGGTCCGGAGCGGTCAGTTCCTCGGATTCCAGCAGCAGCTGGGCGGCATGACTGATGGCGCCCAGCGGGTTGCGGATCTCGTGGGCGATACCGGCGGTCAGTCTGCCCAAGGCAGCGAGTTTGAGCTGCTGGGCCTGTTGGGAAATCTGGGAAAGGTCGTCGAGAAAAACCAGCGTGTGGCGATGACTGCCTCGCGTCAGTGCGATGAAACCCGGACGCAGCACCGGACCGACGGCCGAAGTGGTGATGGCGCGCGGTGCCATCGATGGATTGGTTGTCCACTGACCCAGGCGCTCTACCAGTTGCGGCGAATACGCGTCGACGATTTCGCCCAGCAAGCGCTCGTGCCCCAAGAGGTTCAGCGCGCTCTGGTTGGCGAGCAGCACTTTGTGATCCTCGTCGAGCACCAGGATGCCGGTCCGCATGCGTTGCAGGATCAGCGCATTGAGCTCTTCAAGGTTGTCGACGTCAGCAGCGCGACGTTCGGCGATGTCTTCGCTGAGCTGAAGTCGTCGTGCGAGGGCCTGTACCAGCAGTGCCGCCGCGAAGCACAGAGCGCCCAGCGAGCCGGCCTGTACGAAATGATTAGCCGCTGAAGGCTTGTGATAGCTGATGTAGAAGGTCAGATAGATGATGCCGATGGCTGACAGCGCGGCAATCAGCAGCCCGGTTCGCTTGCGCAGCAACACATTGCTGATCGCCACCGAGGCAATGATCAGGTTACCAATGCCGCTCGGTGCACCGCCCCCGGCGTAGAACAGCGCCGCCAGCATCAGCGTGTCAGCCATGGCCAGGGAGAACAGTTGCCCCTGGCGGCTCGGGCGTTCGAGCAGCACCACGACAAGGATGTTGAACACCAGATACAGCCAGCAGCCGATGCGGAACAGCTCGATATCGGCCAGCTCCAGCAGTTCGGCATCCAGGCTGCTGGAGATCAGCAGCACCAGCAGCACACCAATGCTCAGACGGTACAGGTGATACAGCCGCAATATGCGCTGGGCCTGAGGCGTCGTCAGCGAAAGGCTGTCAGCGGTCACGTGCAGCGGGGCCCTGCAAACGGTGCGCTTCGGTGCAGTACCATCGCTGGTCCTGGCTTAGCGCGCGATCGCGGAGGACATGCACGCCACATTGCGCGCAACGCACCATGGGCGCGGCGTCGAGTTCCGGCGTTGCGGGTTTCGGGCGTGGGGCAGGGCCTTTCACCAAGCGTTTGAAAAACCAGATGGCCGCCGCGATCAGGGCGATCCACATAATCAAGCGAATCATGTCTGTCAGCTTATGAAGTGAAGAGCGCGCAGTGTAGCCAAGCGGGTGTCGGCCGCACAGTCATCTCCATCGCCGTATGCTGTCGGAAAACGGTCAGGCATTAAAAAAGGCCCCGAAGGGCCTCTTTTAGCTGACATTTGGCGGGGACTGAATCAGTCGAACAGGCCAAAGGTCATGTAGCTGAAGATCGAGCGGCTTTTCGGCGTGCCGTCGTCGTCACTGTTTTTCTTCTCTTCGTCAGCCGACTGGTTCTCAGGCAACAGGTCGGCAGGGATGGCTTCCTTGGCGTCCTGATATTGCTTGATCACGTCCTGGTTGGCGCGGGTTTGTCCTGGCGGCAGCGGCGGACGGCTTTCGATCAGGCCCAGCGTCGCCTTGGACAGCCACGAGCGGTTGTCGGCTTCGGCCGTGCGCGCTTCGAACTTGCCGTCGACCAGTTGCGGGTGATCCGGGTAGTTGGTCTTCAGGACTTGCAGGCTGGTGTCAGCCAGGTCGTCCAGGTGCAGGCGCTGATAAGCCTCGACCATGACCGCCAGGCCGTCACCGACCGATGGGGTTTCCTGGAAGTTTTCGACCACGTAGCGACCACGGTTGGCCGCTGCCACGTAGGCCTGACGGGTCAGGTAGTAGTCGGCAACGTGAATCTCGTAGGCCGCCAGCAGGTTGCGCAGGTAAATCATGCGCTGCTTGGCGTCAGGGGCGTAGCGGCTGTTCGGGTAGCGGCTGGTCAGCTGGGCGAACTCGTTGTACGAATCGCGAGCGGCGCCCGGGTCACGCTTGGTCTGATCCAGTGGCAGGAAGCGGGCGATGATGCCGACGTCCTGGTCGAACGAGGTCAGGCCCTTGAGGTAGTAGGCGTAGTCGACGTTCGGGTGTTGCGGATGCAGCCGAATGAAACGCTCGGCCGCCGACTTGGCAGCTTCGGGCTCGCCATTCTTGTAGTTGGCGTAGATCAGCTCGAGTTGCGCCTGGTCAGCGTAGCGACCGAACGGATAACGCGACTCCAGCGCCTTGAGCTTCTCGGTGGCGCTGTTATAGCTGTTGTTGTCCAGATCGGCCTGCGCCTGCTGGTACAGCTCGACTTCACTGAGGTTTTCGTCGATGACTTCTTTCTTCGAAGAACAGGCAACAGTAAGTCCGAGGATGGCTATCAGCAGCAGGTGTTTCACTTGCATGGCGGCTTGCGTCCCTATAACGGCCTGCTGTCTTGCGCAGGACCGTCCTGTTATGATGGGCGCCCCGTGGAACCCCCGGGACAAAAGACGCCGTATTTAACCACAAGCGCACAGCCGAAACCAAAGGCCAGTGCCACCTCCTAGTTTGAGCATGTCTGAGATCATAGAACTCCGCGCAGAGGTGCCGTCCGAATTGGGCGGTCAACGCCTCGACCAAGTCGCCGCCCAACTATTCGCAGAGCACTCGCGCTCGCGCCTTTCCGCCTGGATCAAAGACGGCCGCCTGACTGTGGACGGAGGCGTTTTGCGCCCGCGTGACATCGTGCATGGCGGCGCCGTTCTGCTCCTCAAAGCCGAGCAGGAAGCCCAGGGCGAGTGGATCGCGCAGGACATCGAGCTCGACATCGTCTACGAAGACGACCAGATCCTGGTGATCAACAAGCCGTCCGGCCTGGTTGTGCATCCGGCAGCAGGTCACGCCGACGGCACCCTGCTCAATGCCTTGCTGCACCATGTGCCGGACATCATCAATGTCCCGCGTGCCGGCATCGTGCACCGTCTGGACAAAGACACCACCGGTCTGATGGTGGTCGCCAAGACCATTCAGGCGCAGACCCAGCTGGTCACCCAGCTGCAGAACCGCAGCGTCAGCCGCATCTATGAGTGCATCGTCATCGGCGTGGTGACTGCCGGCGGCAAGATCAACGCGCCGATCGGTCGTCACGGCCAGCAGCGTCAGCGCATGGCGGTCATGGAAGGCGGCAAGCCTGCGGTCAGCCATTACCGGGTTCTGGAGCGTTTCCGTTCGCACACCCACGTGCGGGTCAAGCTGGAAACCGGGCGTACCCACCAGATTCGGGTGCACATGGCCCACATCAACTTCCCGCTGGTCGGCGATCCTGCCTACGGCGGTCGCTTCCGGATTCCACCTGCGGCCAACGTCAACATGGTCGAATCGCTGAAACATTTCCCGCGTCAGGCGCTGCATGCGCGTTTCCTTGAACTGGATCATCCGACGACCGGTAAGCGAATGAGCTGGGAATCGCCGCTGCCGGACGACTTTGTCTGGCTGCTGACCCTGCTCAAGCAAGACCGCGAAGCGTTCATCGGATGACTGAGCGCGTGGCGGACTGGCTGACTCCCGACTGGCCTGCGCCGGCGGGTGTCAAAGCGTGCGTCACAACGCGGGCTGGCGGTGTCAGTGTGGCGCCGTTCGACAGCTTCAATCTGGGCGATCACGTTGACGACGATCCGGCAGCCGTTGCGCATAACCGTTCGGCACTGACCACGCGCCTGCGCATTCAGCCTGCGTGGCTGAAGCAGGTTCACGGTATTGATATCGTCGAGGCCGCGCCGGCAGAAGTGCTTCAGGCTGATGCCAGCTGGAGCAACACACCGGGCTTGGCCTGCACCATCATGACGGCCGATTGCTTGCCCGCACTGTTCTGCAATAAGTCGGGCACCCAGGTCGCCGCTGCCCATGCGGGCTGGCGCGGTCTGGCGGCGGGTGTGCTTGAGGCGACTGTGGACAGCTTTGCCGATCCGCCGTCCGACATTCTTGTCTGGCTCGGCCCTGCTATCGGGCCGCAGGCGTTCGAAGTCGGTCCCGAAGTGCGCGAAGCCTTTATGGACACGCACCCCGAGGCGATCCAGGCGTTTGTACCCAGTGCCAACGCCGGCAAATTCATGGCCGACATCTACCAGTTGGCGCGCACTCGTCTGGCATCCTACGGCGTGACGGCGGTGTACGGCGGAGGCCTTTCGACCTACAACGATGAGCGCTTCTTCTCCTATCGTCGTGGCGCACGTACAGGACGGTTTGCTTCGCTTGTCTGGATCGAAGCCCGATAGCCTCAGTTGCGCTTCTGCACTAATTCGTCCCGAATCCCTTCCTTCAAGCTAATGTTGATCCACGTCAACCCGTCAGCGCTTGAATCCTGCCTAATCGTCCGCATCTTAGAACCATCTGGCAGGTTTTCTTTATTAGGTGTGTTCATTGCTCCGGCCTGCCCATATAGGAAGGTGACGAATGCGTATTGACCGTTTAACCAGCAAATTACAACTCGCTCTATCAGATTCCCAATCACTGGCGGTGGGCCTTGACCACCCGGCCATTGAGCCCGCGCACTTGATGCAGGCACTGCTTGAGCAGCAGGGCGGTTCGATCAAGCCTCTGCTGCTGCAGGTGGGCTTCGACATCAACAGCCTGCGCACCGCGCTGACCAAAGAGCTCGACCAGCTGCCGAAGATCCAGAACCCCACCGGCGACGTGAACATGTCCCAGGATCTGGCGCGCCTGTTGAATCAGGCCGATCGTCTGGCTCAGCAGAAGGGTGATCAGTTCATCTCCAGCGAGCTGGTGCTGCTCGCAGCCATGGACGAAAACAGCAAACTCGGCAAGCTGCTGCTGGGTCAGGGCGTCAGCAAGAAAGCGCTGGAAAACGCCATCAGCAACCTGCGTGGCGGCGATGCCGTCAACGACCCGAACGCCGAAGAGTCCCGCCAGGCGCTGGACAAGTACACCGTTGACCTGACCAAGCGCGCCGAGGAAGGCAAGCTTGACCCGGTGATTGGCCGCGACGACGAGATCCGTCGGACCATTCAGGTGCTGCAGCGCCGGACCAAGAACAACCCGGTGCTGATCGGTGAGCCTGGCGTGGGTAAAACCGCCATCGCCGAGGGCCTTGCCCAGCGCATCATCAACGGCGAAGTGCCGGATGGCCTGCGCGGCAAGCGTCTGCTGTCCCTGGACATGGGCGCGCTGATCGCGGGTGCCAAATTCCGTGGCGAGTTCGAAGAACGGCTGAAAGGCCTGCTCAATGAACTGTCGAAGCAGGAGGGGCAGATCATCCTGTTCATCGACGAGCTGCACACCATGGTCGGTGCCGGCAAGGCCGAAGGCTCGATGGACGCCGGCAACATGCTCAAGCCGGCGCTGGCCCGAGGCGAGCTGCATTGCGTGGGCGCCACGACGCTCAACGAGTACCGCCAATATATAGAGAAGGACGCCGCTCTCGAGCGTCGCTTCCAGAAAGTGCTGGTGGATGAGCCGAGCGAAGAAGACACCATCGCCATTCTGCGCGGCTTGAAAGAGCGCTATGAGGTTCACCACAAGGTGGCGATTACTGACGGTGCGATCATCGCGGCCGCCAAGCTCAGCCACCGGTACATCACCGATCGGCAACTCCCGGACAAAGCGATCGACCTGATCGACGAAGCGGCCAGCCGCATCCGCATGGAGATCGACTCGAAGCCGGAAGTACTCGACCGCCTTGAACGTCGCCTGATCCAGCTGAAGGTAGAAGCGCAGGCGCTGAAGAAAGAAGACGACGAGGCCGCAATCAAGCGCCTGGAAAAACTCCAGGAAGAAATTCAGCGCCTTGAGCGGGAATATGCCGACCTCGAAGAAATCTGGACGTCCGAAAAAGCGGAAGTGACCGGCTCTGCGCAGATTCAGCAGAAGATCGAGCAGTCGCGCCAAGAGCTGGAAGCCGCGCGGCGTAAGGGCGACCTCAATCGCATGGCTGAATTGCAGTACGGGGTCATTCCCGATCTGGAACGCAGCCTGCAGATGGTCGATCAGCACGGTAAGCCGGAAAACCAGTTGCTGCGCAGCAAGGTGACCGAGGAAGAAATTGCCGAAGTCGTGTCCAAATGGACCGGCATTCCGGTGTCGAAGATGCTTGAAGGCGAGCGTGACAAGCTGCTGAAGATGGAAGAGCTGCTGCACCAGCGCGTGATCGGCCAGAACGAAGCGGTCGTCGCGGTGGCCAATGCTGTGCGCCGGTCGCGTGCCGGGCTGTCGGACCCTAATCGTCCGAGCGGCTCGTTCATGTTCCTCGGCCCAACCGGTGTGGGTAAGACCGAGCTGTGCAAGGCGCTGGCGGAATTCCTGTTCGACACCGAAGAGGCCATGGTGCGGATCGACATGTCCGAGTTCATGGAGAAACATTCCGTGGCTCGACTGATCGGCGCACCACCGGGGTATGTCGGGTACGAAGAAGGCGGTTATCTGACCGAAGCGGTTCGCCGCAAGCCTTACTCGGTCATCCTGCTGGACGAAGTCGAGAAAGCGCACCCGGACGTCTTCAACGTCTTGCTGCAAGTGCTTGAGGACGGGCGTCTGACCGACAGCCACGGGCGTACGGTTGATTTCCGTAACACCGTGATCGTCATGACCTCCAACCTGGGCTCGGCTCGCATCCAGGAGCTGGTGGGCGATCGGGAAGGGCAGCGCGCGGCGGTCATGGACGCGCTCACTACGCACTTCCGTCCGGAGTTCATCAACCGGGTGGACGAAGTGGTGATCTTCGAACCGCTGGCCCGCGATCAGATCGCAGGCATCACCGAGATCCAGCTGGGCCGTCTGCGCCAGCGTCTGGCGGAGCGCGATCTGGGTCTGGAGCTTTCCAGCGAGGCGATGGACAAGCTGATCGCCGTCGGCTACGACCCTGTGTACGGCGCACGGCCGCTTAAACGAGCGATCCAGCGCTGGATCGAAAACCCGCTGGCTCAGTTGATCCTGTCGGGTGGCTTCATGCCAGGCACCAGCATCAGAGGCACGGTGCAGGACGACGAGATCGTCTTCGGCTGATCCCGCGCTTCTGTATGGAGGCGCAAAGGGCTCTCCAGGTGAGGGCCCTTTTTTATGCGCGGCGATTTATTCACTGAACCGCAGGATTTTCGGGGGGTTAAGGGTGATCCGCAAAAAATTCGCAAATCATTGTCTTGAAAGCAATTTAGAGGGTTGACAGGTGTTTCTGGAAATGTAGAATAGCGCGCCTCAGAGACGTGAACGCAGC
Organism: Pseudomonas sp. HP_01; assembly: GCF_055284355.1. Classification (NCBI taxonomy): domain Bacteria; kingdom Pseudomonadati; phylum Pseudomonadota; class Gammaproteobacteria; order Pseudomonadales; family Pseudomonadaceae; genus Pseudomonas; species Pseudomonas sp. HP_01. The sequence goes on from NZ_JBTOPV010000031.1 coordinate 40,039, forward strand.
GATGCAAACAGGTCGAAGAGGCTGAAAATGCGGTAGGTTCAGTGAGGTAAGTGCCAGATTCATCTGGTGAAGATTTACTGAATTTGTTGTATTGAAGCGCGTCAAACGCTGCATCTGAAATTGATAGATTTGAAAAGATCGTTCCGTGATAGCTCAGTCGGTAGAGCAAATGACTGTTAATCATTGGGTCCCAGGTTCGAGTCCTGGTCACGGAGCCAATTTCAAGAGGTAGTACCGTCGGGGTATAGCGCAGTCCGGTAGCGCGCCTGCTTTGGGAGCAGGATGTCAGGAGTTCGAATCCCCTTACCCCGACCATTATTTGGGTCGTTAGCTCAGTTGGTAGAGCAGTTGGCTTTTAACCAATTGGTCGTAGGTTCGAATCCCACACGACCCACCATTTTTGACCTGGCTTCATCGGGTTGGATCTTAGGGAGTGACGCCATTCGCGTCACCCGCTCTGGAAACGCCTTAGGGTTTTTTCATGTTTCACCGGGGTATAGCGCAGTCCGGTAGCGCGCCTGCTTTGGGAGCAGGATGTCAGGAGTTCGAATCCCCTTACCCCGACCATTTTCGCCTCAGCTGTATCCGGGCAGAAAATACCGCCGAAGCGCCACTCGCGCTGAAGCTACAAAAAAGCGTCCTTCGGGACGCTTTTTTCGTTTCTGGCATTTACTGAACCTTGGCAGTGTTCGCCCAGTATGCCTCGATCTGATTCTTCAGGTCATCCGGGATCGGGGCGAAATCCAGCGAGCGTGCGTGTTCCTGCCCGCTCTCCAGCGTCCAGCGAAAGAAATCCTGAACGGTCTTCTGCCGGTCCGCGTCTTTGGGCTGCTTGTACATCACGATGAACGTCGCGGCGGTAATCGGGTAAGCGTTTTCCCCCGGCGCGTCTAGCATCGACAGGTCAAAATCCTTCGCGCTCTTCCAGTCTGCCGTAGCGGCTGCCGCCTGAAAGCTCTCAGTGCTCGGCGTGACGAACGTGCCGGCAGCGTTCTGCAACAGCCCATAATTTAACTTCTGCTGTTTGACGTAGGCGTACTCGACGTAGCCGATCGAGTTCGGCACCTGCTTCACGTACGTCGCCACGCCTTCGCTGCCTTTGCTGCCCATGCCCACCGGCCACTTGACCGAAGACCCAGCGCCGAGCTGACTCTTCCATTGCGGGCTGACCTTCGCCAGATAACTGACCCAATTGAACGTAGTGCCGGAATCATCCGAGCGATACGCGACGCTGATTTTCGCGTCAGGCAATGTCACGCCCGGGTTCAGGGCGGCGAGGGCCGGATCATTCCATTTGCTGATCTTGCCCAGGTAGATGTCGGCCAGCACCGGGCCCGTGAATTTCAGGGTGCCCGGTTTGACCGAGGCGACATTGATGACAGGAACAATGCCGCCGATCACCGAAGGGAACTGCTGGAGGCCGAACGTTTGAATGTCTGCCGAGCTCATCGGGCGGTCAGTCGCGCCGAAATCCACGGCACCTTCCTTAATCAACGCAATGCCTGCGCCAGAGCCGATGTACTGGTAGTTAACCTTGATCTGGGTCTTCTGGTTGTAGTCGGTGGCCCACTTGTACAGCACCGGATAAATGAACGTGGAGCCGGCGCCGGTAACCTCGGACGCTGCGCCTGCCGTGGCGATCATGGATAGATTGAGCGCGATGCCAAGGCCTGCGGCCAGCATCAGTCGGGAGAGCTGCAACATGGATGACTTCCTGTTATCGAGCGGCATCGGGTGAGATGCGCTGATGGGATCACAGCAAGCAGCACATTTTTATGACAAGGGGTGACAGATTCTCTTCATCGGCAGGTTGATCAATCGCGGCGGCCAGCTCGGTTATTTACACGTCGCTTCGGGTGCGGATTCAATAGGGCCGGTATAGACTTCAGGCAGTCTTCCAAGGATCGGCCGTTATATGAAGTCGGCAACTCCCTCATTCGAGCAACAGCGACTTGAAGCGCTGCATCTTCTCGAAGTACTCGACACGCCACCCGAGATCGCGCTGGACCGGATCACGCGTCTGGTTGCGCAAGTGCTGAACGTGCCGATCGCGCTGATATCGCTGGTGGATCAGGACCGCCAGTGGTTCAAGTCCCGCGTGGGGCTTGAAGCGGTCGAGCTGCCCCGGGAGGTCGCGTTCTGTGCCCACGCCATTCTTGAAGCCACCGAGCTTGTGGTGCCCGATGCCATCGAAGACGCGCGGTTCCGCGACAATCAGTTGGTCACCGGCGATCCCCATGTCCGCTTTTATGCTGGCGTGCCGATACGCACCAGCGCCGGCTTTGCAGTAGGCACGCTTTGCGCCATCGATGCGCGTCCCAGAACTCTCACCCCTGACGAGCTCGGCATCCTTCACGATTTGGCCGAAATCGTCAGCCGTGAAATGCAGTTGCGGGAAAACCTGATGCTGGCGCGGTTTCAGAAGAGTCGCTCCGAAGCGATGTTCCAGGCCAGCGAGGCAGGCTATCGCTCGATGTTCGAGCTGGCCTCGGTGGGCATTGCACTGGTCGCGCCGGACGGTGGCTGGATCAGCGTCAACGCCGCACTGTGTGACATCCTCGGCTACGCGTCTGAAGAGCTGAGAGATCTGACGTTTCAGGACATCACTCACCCCGACGATCTGGACAGTGATCTTGAGATGCTGCATCAGCTGAGTGTTGGTCAAATCAACAGCTACCAGATGGAAAAGCGTTACCTACGCAAAAGCGGCTGCGCTGTCTGGGTCAATCTAAGCGTCACGAAGAAGCTCTCGGAGGCGGGCGGGCTGGAATATTTCATCTCGATCATTCAGAACATTCAAGCGCGCAAAGAGCTTGAGCAGGAGGCCCGGCATGATTCGCTGACCGGCCTGCACAATCGTCGCGCGCTGGATGCGCTGTTGCCCATCGCTCAGGCCCGGGCTGACCGCTCCAGATTGCAAATGGCGTTGATGTTCATTGACTTGGATGGGTTCAAAGCCATCAACGACAGTTATGGGCACGATGCCGGTGATGATCTGCTGCGCGCTATTTCCACACGTTTACAGAACTGCATTCGAAGGACCGACAGCCTGGTTCGGCTGGCCGGTGATGAATTCATCGTGATTCTGGAAGGCATCACGCCGGGCGTGGAAGAAGCCCGCGAGGTGGCTCATAAACTCCTCGCCGCGATCGCACAGCCCCTCACGATCAAGGACGATGTCATTCGCAGCAACGCCAGCATCGGCTTTTCCATGTACGAACCCGGCTCGGGCAAGGCCCCTGACGAACTCATGCGCGAAGCCGACCGCTGGATGTATAAAGCCAAGCATCTGGGTAAAGGCAGGGTAATGCCGTAGCGGGCTGTGGTTCAGCGCGGTGACTCAAGCAAAGCGCCTACGCCTCGAAACCAGACGCATATCCCGCAGCACCACCGCCTTTGTAGGAGCGCGCTTGCCCGCGAAGACTGGGGTACAGCCGATATAGATGCGTCGGGTGTACCAACGCTTTCGCGGGCAAGCGCGCTCCTACGCCTTCGGCAGAAGCAGGGCGGGGTAGGCCTGAACTCTGGTGTTTGATTATGGCCTGATGGCGTAGGAGCGCGGCTTGTCCCGCGATCTGCCGGGAACCGGCAGTCAACCAGACGGCACTGTTCCATCGGGTACACAGCATTGGCCAGTTTGCTGCCGCTACGCGCCAGATCGCGGGACAAGCCTCGTTCCTACCGAACTTGCATGCGCCGGACATCCAGCGCCTGGCACAGATCATTGTAGGAGCGCGCTTGCCCGCGAAGGCTTACGTACATTCGATAGAGATGCGTCGGGTGTACCAAAGCGTTCGCGGGCAAGCGCGCTCCTACGCCTTCGGCAGAAGCGGGGCGGGGTATGCCTGAACTCTGGTGTTTTGTCTGGCCGCAGGGTTTAGGAGCGCGGCTTGTCCTGCGATCTGCCGGGAACCAGAGTCAACTAGACGGCACTGTTCCATCAGGCACACCGCATTGGCCAATTTGCTGCCGCTAGGCGCCAGATCGCGAGACAAGCCTCGCTCCTACCGAACTTGCATGCGCCGGACATCCAGCGCCTGGCACAGATCATTGAAGGAGCGCGCTTGCCCGCGAAGGCTTACGTACATTCGATAGAGATGCGT
>NZ_JBTOPV010000032.1:0-38794 GCF_055284355.1 Pseudomonas sp. HP_01
GCGCGTGCCCGCGAAGGCGCTGGGTCAGTTCATCGATTCGTCACAGGGACGATGCTTTCGCGGGCAAGCGCGCTCCTACAATGATCTCGGCACCCGGCACGATCTCTGGCGTGCGCAAAATCCGGAGCCGGCGATGCAGCGGCTCCGCCAGAATCGGCAGCTATCCACGGTTGTTAAACCCCTCAACTCAACAATATCCCCCGCGCCATGCCCGTGGCGGCGATGACGATGATGACCATCAGTAACGCCTCCATGTGGCTGATCCGTGCGAAACGGCGCGAAAGGGTTGTATCAATGGGCAGGTTCTTCTTGAATGCGATGCGCCATTTGATGAGCGCGAACATCGGCACCACTTCCAGCGCGAGAATGGCCACGAACGCCGCCATTTTCAGGTGAAACAGTGGCTGATGCAGGTAGTAATACGAGCCTTTTTCCAGCCCGCCGAACGCCCGAAACGCCCCGGTGATCAGCAGAATCCCCGCGGAGACGCCCCAGATATTGTCGACCACGAACACATCCCTGAACGATCGCGGATCATCCGTGCGCAACCGCCGCAATGCCCGTCCCCTCGCCAGCACCGCCGCTATCGCAAAACCGAACGCCAGCAGGTGCAACGCAGCCAGTACCCATTTGATGAGCATGTTTCAACTCCCCCGAGCGATGTGCAAACCAAGCGTCACCAGACAAGCGTAGCGGGTCACTGGCGTTACGCCTTGATCGATCAAGCGCCGCGAGAAAAATAATGCCCGGGGCGTTGCTCATCATTTCTGCGAGTGCTTGCCCTCGCGGTGCGGATGAACAAAATCAAAGTAGAACGCCGACACGCCAAAGAGCGCTATCACCGAAAGAATTATCAAACCGATCACCGAGTTATCCATTACGCTCATCCAGCAAGTCGCCCGAAGGCCGAGCGCCTATTCATTCCCTTTGCCGGTTCAACTGCAATCAGTACGACGGGATCTTTACGCGAACAGTGCTCCACCTGACGCCATTTATATAAGCGCCTGCGCCTGCGGATCTTCTTGTGGATAAAGAACAACCGCCGCGCGAAGTTTGTCACCGCCAAAACAACTCATGCCAGCGAACTCTTTATGACTGACCGGCATGTATTGGCAATCCATGGCCTGACGCTGTTGGCTGTGATCGATATCGGGGTCGTGCAAGTACACGAAATCGTCATCGCACCCCGTGACCAGCACCCAGTGCGGTGCCTTGGAGCGGGTCAGCCGATAGCTGCTGATCAGCACCAGCGCCAGACCGTTGTCCTGTTGCAGTTGCCAGAGATTGAGCGGCGCACTGCCCAGTTGACGGACCGCGCTGCCAGCCAGTTCGCGGCTGAACTCCTCGTGCACCAGACGCATGACTTCACGCTTTTCTTCGCTGCGCACGCCGGCGAGAAACAACGGCCCGCGCACCGACACCTGCAGGCCGACCTCGAACCCCCGGCGCAATGCGGCCAGCGCCAAACCTTGTGGGCTGCAACCGCCATGGCCCGAGGTCATGAACACCGTGGTCGCCTCGCGCCAGATCTGCAACTCCTCGTGGCGCTGCATGGCGCGCGGCGGTTGCAAGGCTTTCATGGCCATCAGCAGGCACGCCGGACCGCAGCTGAAGTCCAGCGTTTGCGGGTAGTACGGCACGTGGCGGGCGACGCCGATGGCGTGTTCGCGGATGCGTTTTTCGTAGCGCAGTGCCGGTGCGTGGTCTTCGTAGTAGTCGTCGATGCGGTCGAACAGCCGATAGCCGTTGCGCTCGTACAGGCGAATCGCCGGAGCGTTGTCCGGCCGGACTTCAAGGCGCAGATAGGCACACTCACGCTCAAGGGCATGCTGTTCAGCCTTGGCCAGCAGTTGCTGCCCGAGACCCTGGCCCCGGGCATCGTCGCTGATCGCCAGGGAGTAAAGGCGGCCCAGCGACGTGCCGTGATGAAACAGCACCAGCGCGTATCCGGCCAGGCGTTGTTCAGGCTGATCAGTCAGCGCCACGATCAATCGCGCGTTGGCCCGCGTGACCATCCAGTGAAAGCTGCGGGCATTCAGGCGGTCAGATTCGAAGCATTGGTTTTCCAGCACCAACAGTTCATCCACATCGGCAGGCTGGGCGAGGCGATATATAAAGTTCATGTCCGACACCGTAAAGAGTGAGTAACGAAACGGGACATTTCTACAAAGCCATGTTTTATAGAAAGGACTGTTTCCCGAAGGATCAACTCATGAATGCGGTGCCGGTGAAGACCGACGAAGTATCAGCACAACCTCAGCGTTCGGCAACTTTTAATGTCAATCCGCTGAAACCTGTTTCAACCCGAAGCCAACTGTTGATTGTCGTGGAGCGGCTGGAAGACTGGTCGTCTTACTTGCCCAGCGAACACTTGATCAGCGCCCAGGACTATCTGGAGAACCCGCCCCAGAACACTGCCGGGCAGCGGGTGCAAGTGATCAACCTGTGCCGCAGTTACCGCTACCTCGGCCACGGTTATTACTGCTCGCTGTTGGCCGAAGCCCGGGGGCACCATGTGATTCCGTCGGTGAAGACCATCAGCGAGCTGACCCGCAAATCCCTTTACGGCCTGGCCCTGGATGACCTCGACAAGCGCCTCGAACATGCGCTGCGGGACCATCCGTATGACGAAACCGAGGGCTTCACCCTGAGCCTGTATTTCGGTCAGACCGATCTCGCGCCGTTGCAGGATCTGGCCCGTCAGCTATTCGAAGCGTTTCCTGCGCCGATCCTGCTGGTGGAGTTTCGCAAGCGCGACAACTGGCACATCGTCGGCATCAAAACCGGCGCCTTGACCCGCCTGCGTGATCATCAGCAGGACCAGTTCGCTCAGTCCCTGGACAGCTTCAGTCGCAAGATCTGGCGCCAGCCCCGTTCCCCTCGCACCTATCGCTACGACCTGGCGATTCTGCATGACCCGCAGGAAGCGTTGCCGCCGTCGAACCGCAAGGCGCTGGACAACTTCATCCGCGTCGGCCAGCAACTGGGCGTGGACGTTGAGCTGATCGAGAAAAAGGATTACTCGCGGCTGGCCGAATACGACGCGCTGCTGATCCGCGAGACCACCAGCGTCGACAACCACACCTACCGCTTCGCCAAGAAGGCCGAGAGCGAAGGGCTGGTGGTGATGGATGATCCGGCGTCGATCCTGCGCTGCACCAACAAGGTCTACCTGACCGACCTGCTCAAGAGCCACAAGCTGGGCATGCCGGCCACGGAAATCCTCTACAAGGAGCGACCGGATGATTTGGAGCACGTCGCGGCACGACTGGGCTTCCCGCTGGTGCTGAAGATCCCCGACGGCTGCTTCTCCAAAGGCGTGATCAAAGTGCAGGACGCGCAGCAATTGCAGGAGGCGGCTCGGGAGCTGTTCGAACATTCAGTGCTGCTGCTGGCCCAGGAATACCTCTACACCGAATACGACTGGCGCATCGGCGTGCTCAACCGCAAACCGGTGTTCGCCTGCCAGTACTTCATGTCCAAGGGGCATTGGCAGATTTACAACCACAAGGCTATCGATGCGGAGATCAACGGCGAGTGCCGTACCCTCGCAGTTCATGATGCGCCGCGGGCGGTGGTGGATCTGGCGGTGAAGACTGCCAACCTGATTGGCGACGGGCTGTACGGCGTCGACTTGAAGCAGTCCGGCGATCGCGTGGTGGTGATCGAAGTCAACGACAACCCGAACCTCGACGCCGGTATTGAAGACGCCTGGCTGCAGGACGATCTGTACGCGCTGGTGCTGGAGGAGTTCATTCGCCGGCTCGACATCAAACGTCGCGGTCTGGCGGGTTAGGGCGGTGGTCAAGGGTCACCGCCTGGAGGCGGGCCGGTTACGGGAATGCGCCGAAGCCGACGCGAGTGTGCTGTGGTTCAGCGATCCGGACGCAGCGGAGAAGACCCTGCTGCTGGAGCGCTTCAATCTGGACGACCACGCCCTGGCCTCGGCGCTCGACCCGGACGAGGTGTCGCGGATCGAGTTTCATCCGGACGCGCTGTTCATGATCTGGAAGCGCCCGGAGAACTATTCGGGCAAAGACACCTTTTCCTTTGACGTGTCGTCGTTCGGGGTCCTGCTCAGCCCCCGCCACATGGTGCTGATCTGCGCCGACAGCAAGCAGATCAGCGATCTGGGACAGCACCGGCCGATGCACACGCTGATGGACGTGTTGCTGGAGGTGCTGTTCCACAACATCCATCATTATCTCGGTCACCTCAAAGTGATCAAGATGATTGCCCGGGAACTGCAGCAGCAATTCAATGCCTCGATGGACAGCCGCCATCTGGTGCAGATGTTCAACCTGAGCGAAAGCCTGGTCTATTACATCAACGCCATCGACAGCAACGGCTCGGTCCTGACCCGCCTGCGCAATCACGCCCACAAGCATCAGTTTTCCGGCGACAGTCTGGCGCTGATCGAAGACATGATCATCGAGAACGAGCAGTGCCATAAACAGGCGAACATCTATTCCACCGTGTTCGCCAGCCTGATGGACGCGCGGGGCAATCTGGTGAACAACAACACCAATACCCTGCTGCGCAAGCTGACGTTGATCAACGTGGTGTTCTTGCCGCTGAACCTGCTGGCGGGGATTGGCGGGATGTCGGAATACAGCATGATGACCACGCCCATCCCGTGGTGGATCAGCTACCCGGCGTTGCTGGTCGGCATGGCCGGGTTGGGCGTGGGGATGGTGGTGATCCTCAAGCGTATGGCGCGGGCGAGTCAGTGATCGGTGGGAGCCCGGCGGGTTCCCACTGAACGTGGCGGGAGGTGTTATTCCGACGCCTGCAAACCCTTCTGCCTCATCACCTGATTCTTTTCTTTCTTGTACTGCAGGGCGACTTCCGGCGCGGGGCCGCTCTTGCCCGTTTCCATCCACAAGCGCATGCGGCTGGCATCGGCGAAGTGGGTGTATTTGCCGAAGGCGTCGAGAATGACCACGGACACCGGACGATTGGCCATGCTGGTCAACAGCACCAGACAGTGGCCGGCCTGGTTGGTGAAGCCGGTCTTGGTCAGCTTGATGTCCCAGTTGGATTTACGCACCAGATGGTCGGTGTTGCTAAAGCCGAGGATGTAGTTCGGCTTGCGGAAGGTCACGGTTTTCTCTGGGGTGGTGCTCAGCTCGCGCAGCATCGGGTAGTTGCGTGCGGCGAGGGCCAGCTTGGTCAGGTCACGCGCCGTGGAAACGTTGTAGACCGACAGTCCGGTGGGCTCCATGTACACGGTGTGGTTCATGCCCAGGGCCTTGGCCTTGGCGTTCATCGCCTTGATGAACGCCGGGTAACCGCCCGGGTAACTGTGGGCCAGACTCGCCGCTGCGCGGTTTTCCGATGACATCAGGGTGATCAGCATCATGTCGTGGCGGTTCAGCTCACTGCCCAGCTTGACCCGGGAGAACACGCCTTTCATTTCGGCGGTCTGCGAGATATCGACCTTGATCATCTCGTCCATGGGCAGCTTGGCGTCGAGGGTGACCATCGCGGTCATCAGTTTGGTGACCGAGGCGATCGGCACGACGATGTCGGGGTTACTGGCGTACAGCACTTGACCGGTTTGCAGGTCGGTAATCATGGCGCTGCCGGAAGCCAGATGCAGATTGGACGGATCACGATTGAACCCGGCCGATTCTTTGGCCAGTGCGAGGGTGGAAAGTGCGCAGCCTGTAAGTGCAAATAATAGACCGATGACGGTTGGGCGAATTTTCAAGAGCAACGCTCACTTAATGATGGAAATAGCGTGGAACGTCGGACTTTCTTCAAGGACGACAACAAGTTCGGCGCATTTTAGGAGCAAGTTTCTGAAGTTGTCGATGGGGTGGCACGGGGTTTCGCCAATAAACCGCTGTTGTATGGCTCAGGTTCAGGTAGCGGATCCAAAAACCCTGTATTTAAAAGGGTCGAATTGCTGTTTGTGGGCCGCCTGACGAACAGGGCCGCGCATCGAAACCGGATTCGTAAGCAAAAAAAAGCCCGCGTCATTAATGAGGCGGGCTAAAGGGGTGTGCGGAGCAACGCACAATTCACGAGGAAAGAGCGAACAGGGTTTCAGCTGTTGAGCGGGCGGCATTCAAGTTGCTGCGATAGCGCTTGGGCGGCCGGCAGTGAAGGCAAAGGACCGCTGACGGGTTCGCCGTCGTGCATCAAGTACCAGCACGCCAACAGACCGCGCTCGCGAAGCTGGGCGGGTACTGCGCTGCCGACAACCGACATGATTTGAACCTTGGTCATAAGTGCCTCCATCAATCCATGGCGCCACTTTACGGCCCGATCAGTGGATGCAGAAATCAACGCGCTCGATAGTCGTCATTGATGCGCGGGTAGGGACGGTGGTGGGCAGCGTGGCTGAACCGCGCCTGAGTCCGGTATAAGGCCCGGAAACAAAAACCCCGCCGGGGAAGGCGGGGTCATTATTGGGTGAGGGCTGACGCGCATGATCGGCAGCCCTGCCTGAGGAAACCGCTGTTACCAGCGACCGCCACCGTGGTAGTAGCCGGGTGGTGGGCCGTAATAACGCGGTGGACCGTAATAGCGTGGCGGGCCGTAATAGCGCTGCTCATACACGACCGGACGTTCAACGACATACGCCGGCTGGTAATAAACCGGCGGTGGCGGCGGTGGCGCGTAATAAACAGGTGCCGGGGCCGCGTATACGGGAGCCGGCGATACATACGTCGGACCGGACGCTACGGCCGCGCCGACCACACCGCCAACGACCGCACCGATCACGGCTGCTCCACCCCAGCCCGGGCCGCCGCCATGGGCTTCAGCCTGGCCTGCGAGGGCGAGGGCGCCTAACAACAGGGCAACTTTGGGGATCTGACGAATCATGACTGTTCCTCGGTGTTCAGTCCCGTTGTCGCGAGCCTGCGTTACGCTCAGGCACTGCCACGGGATAACTTCTCAGACAACGGTTTCGGAAATATCTGCGAGGCCGCTGCGTAAATTTTGTGTAAGGTATTCGACAACTTTAATGACAACGGCTGTGCCGGTTCTGGGCGAGCGATGGGATTCTACGCCTTTCCCCAGGCGTCTTCTAATACCACTCGGGAGATTTCATGTTGGTCACTGCCAGTAAGGAAACGCTGTTGTGCATGTCACTGGCCGGACGTCCGGGCAACTTCGGCGTGCGCTTCCATAACCACCTCTATCAACAGTTGGGCCTGAACTTCTATTACAAGACTTTCTCGCCGAACGACCTGCCCGCGGCCATCGCCGGCATGCGTTCATTGGGCATTCGCGGGTGCGGCGTGTCCATGCCTTTTAAAGAAGCCTCTATTGAGCTGGTCGATGAGCTGGATGCGTCCGCCGCCGCCATTCAATCCATCAACACCATCGTCAATACCGATAGCCACTTGAAAGCGTACAACACCGATTACATCGCCATCGCCCAACTGGTCGACACCCATCAGGTCCCGCGCACCCGCTTCGCCCTGCGCGGCAGCGGTGGTATGGCCAAGGCGGTCGCCTGTGCCCTGCGCGACGCCGGTTTTACAGATGGGCTGATCGTGGCGCGCAATGAACAGGCGGGCAGGGCGCTTGCCCGGACGTGCGGCTTTGCGTGGCAGGCCGAACTGGGCAGTGAACGCCCGCCGCTGCTGGTGAACGTCACCCCGTTGGGGATGGCAGGCGATCAGGCCGGGGCGCTGGCCTTTGACGTGTCCGCCATCGAGCAGGCCGACACCGCGTTTGACGTCGTCGCCACGCCTGCACGCACGCCGTTCATTGTCGAGGCCGAGCGCCTCGGCAAGCGCTTGATCACCGGTGACCAGGTCGCGGCGATACAGGCGCTGGAGCAGTTCATCCTTTACACCGGCGTGACCCCAAGCGAGGAGCAATATCAGGCAGCGGCGGCGTTTGCGCGCGGCTGATGCGTCTGCCGCTTACCCAATGGCAAGCCGTCTTCGCGGGCAAGCGCGCTCCTACAATGGATCTCGGCAGCGATCCTGGTCTTCGGCGGACGCAAAACCTGTAGGAGTGACCGGGGTGGCGTTCCAACTTGCTCGCGAAGGGGTTGTGTCAGTCGACATCTCCACGTCTGACATGCCGTCTTCGCGGGCAAGCGCGCTCCTACAATGGATCTCGGCAGCGGTCATGGTGTTGGGCGGACGCAAAAACCTGTAGGAGTGACCGGGGTGGCGTTCCACCTTGCTCGCGAAGAAGGTCGTCCATTACACGCATCTGTGCGTGGCAAAATGCGATCGCGAGCAAGCTCACTCCTACAATGGATCTCCGCAGTGATCATGGTGTTGGGCGGACGCAAAAACCTGTAGGAGTGACCGGGGTGGCGTTCCACCTTGCTCGCGAAGAAGGTCGTCCATTACACGCATCTGTGCGTGGCAAAATGCGATCGCGAGCAAGCTCACTCCTACGATGGATCTCGGCAGCGATCATGGTCTTTGGCGGACGCAAAACCTGTAGGAGTGACCGGGGTGGCGTTCCACCTTGCCCGCGAACGCGTTGTGTCAGTCGACACTTTCAATTCTGACACGCCGTCTTCGCGGGCAAGCGCGCTCCTACAATGGATCTCGGCAGCGATCATGGTCTTGGGCGAACGCAAAACCTGTAGGAGCGCTTGCCCGAGAACGCGTTGTGTCAGTGCCAGCTTGTCAGGCCGCCTTCAACCCTCTAGATTCGCCAGCCGTTCTTCGAGGATGGCGATGCGTGCTTCAAGGGCCTCGACCCGTTCGGCCAGCGCTGAATGCCCCGCGCTGCCTGAACTGCTGCGCTCGGTCGGATGCGCGCGCGCGGCGAGAAGTGTCTCCATGTCAGCCGGATCACCCAGCGCATGCATATACCGATCTTCTCGCTGGCCCGCCTGTTTCGGGATCAACACCGCCAGCCCGCGCCCGATCAGCCGGTCAAGCTGATGCACCACCGCGTCGGCGTCTTCGAAGTCGTGCATGCGGTTGATGCGGGTCAGCAGCTCGTTGATGGTCTGCGGTCCGCGCAGCAACAGCAGGCCGGTCAGGATGAGTTGCGCCGGCACCAGCTCCAGTGTCTTGTCGACGCGGTGTTCCCAGCGGTCCGCCCGGCTGCCCATGACCAGACGCGTCAGTTGCAGGCTTTCCAGCGCGCGCAGGCTCTGACCGACCTGGCCCGGCGTCAGGTTCATCACCGGTTCGCGACTGGTCTTCTGGTTACACGCCAGCACCAGCGCGTTGAGGGTCAGGGGGTAGGTTTCGGGATGGGTTGCCTGCTTCTCTATCAGGCAGCCCAGAATGCGCACTTCGGTGCTGCTCAGCTGCAGCGTATCCGCGGCTTCAACGGTGTTTTCGGAATCCAGCTCGTCAGACATGACCCATTCCCCAAGCGTTGAAAAGGCTATGAGGGTAGGGGCTGGATGAGGTAAAAGACAAGCCGCGTTCGCGTTCGTCTCCGTGCGACTCATTCCCCCAGGAACTGCCATGACCCTTTCTCTTTACGCCGCTTCGATTCCTGTCTTCAAGCAAATGCTCACCGCCCTCAGCGCCGTTCTGGCCAAAGGCGAAGCCCACGCCACCGCCAAAAACATTCAGCCCGATGCCCTGCTGCAGGCGCGTCTGTTCCCCGACATGTTCCCGCTGGTGCGTCAGGTGCAGATCGCCGTTGATTTCGCCAAAGGTGCCGGCGCACGACTGGCAGGCCTTGAGCCGCCGAAGTACGAAGACACCGAAACCACCTTCGCCGACCTGCAAGCGCTGCTGATCAAAGTGCTGGCGTTCCTCGACACAATCAAGGCCGAGCAGGTCGATGGCAACGAAGCGCGCGAGATCGTGCTGCGCCCTGGCACCGAAAAGGAAAAGCGTCTGAACACCCAGACCTACCTGCTGCATTACTCGCTGCCGCAGTTTTTCTTCCACGTCACCACGGCGTATGACCTGCTGCGCCACAATGGCGTGGAAGTGGGCAAGCGCGACTACATGGGCGCTTACTGACAGACCTCGCTGCCCGTCTCAGCGCGGGCAGCGACATGTGTTTCGTCCGGCGCCTGGCCCCCAAGCGCCCGGCGCTGTTACCCTCCGCATCCTGATTCACGCCACATCTGATCGGCCGCTCCGCAAGGACTGGTCGTTTTGTCGTTCTGGAGATTTCATGTTTTTCCCCATCTACCTGCTGTCAGCTGCGGGCTTTACCGTGCTGACCACAGAGTTCGTCATCGTCGGCCTGTTGCCCGCCATCGCCCGCGACCTGGCTGTCACCATCCCTCAGGCCGGCTTGCTGGTCACGCTGTTCGCCTTCACCGTGGCCTGCTTCGGCCCGTTCCTGACGGCGTATTTTTCGCGCTTCGAGCGCAAGCGCCTGTTCATTTCGGTGCTGATCATGTTTGGCGTCTCCAACGTCGTTGCAGCGCTGGCGCCCAACATCTGGGTGATGGCCGCCGCGCGGCTGATCCCGGCGCTCGGGCTGCCGGTGTTCTGGGCCCTGGCCAGCGAAACCGCCGTGGACATCGTCGGCCCGGACCATGCTGGCCGCGCGATCGCCAAGATCGGCTTCGGCATCGTCTGCGCCACAGTGTTCGGCATCCCCGTCGGCACACTGATCTCGGACGCCATCGGCTGGCGGAGTGCCTTTGCCTTCCTTGCGGTGATGGCGTTCGCCAAGGCGTTGCTGCTGTTCATTTACCTGCCCCGCAGCGTGCACAAGGACCAAGCCTCTTTCCGCAGCCAGTTTCGGATTCTGCGCAGCCCGTTGATGCAGGGCCACGTGCTGCTGTCGGTGCTGGTCTTCAGCGGCATGTTCACCGCGTACACCTACCTGGCCGACATGCTGGAGCGGCTGGCCGGATTCAACGGCACGGTGGTCGGCTGGTGCCTGATGGGCTTTGGTGCGGTAGGCCTGCTGGGTAACTCTCTTGGCGGGCGGCTGGTGGACCGCCATCCGTTGATCGCCAGCCTGACCTTCTGCACCTTCATGATCGGCGGCATGGTCATGGTGGTGCCGAGCATGCATTCGCTGCCTGCGCTGGCCCTGGCGCTAGCCGTGTGGGGCGCGACCCAGGCGGCGCTGTTTCTGGTCAGCCATGTCCGGCTGATGAAAGCCGCGCCACAGGCCCCGGCCTTTGCCGCCTCGCTGAACATCGCCGGTGCCAATCTGGGCATCGGCATTGGCGCGATCATCGGCGGACGGGTGATCGATCATCTTGGCCTTGGCAGCCTGGGCTTCGCGGCGGCCGGCATCATCCTGCTGTCGATCCTGCTGGCCTTGTTGCTGATGACCGTCCGCCCAAACCCTGCAACCTGTGACGCCTAGTCCGGGAACAACTGGTGGCGTGCGCCTTCGGTGATCGCAACGATGCCGGGGTGCCTGACCTTGCGCTCGACCGAGATCGCGTAGAACGACTCGGTCACGGCGTCGGTGTGGCCGATCAATTCGACGTCGTATTGCTCGATCACTTCATCGGCGATGACGCTCGGCGCAATGAAAATTCCGCTGCCTGATTTGCCAAAGGCCTTCATCAGGGCGCTGTCGTCGAATTCGCCGACGATTTTCGGCTGGATATTCTGCTCGGCGAACCAGCGCATCAGCCGGCTGCGCACTACCGTCTGCTGGCCGGGAACCAGCAGCGGCGCGCCATGCATGCCGTGGGGGAAGTTCTCGCCGTACAGATCGGCGAGGGCGCGGGTGGCAAAAAAACTCACGCCGCATTCGCCGAGCTTCTGGCTGTAGCCTTTAATGTCCAGATGAGAGGGCATCGGGCTGTCGGAAATCACCAGGTCCAGGCGCTGAATGGCAAGGTCCGCCAGCAGGCGTTCGAGCTGGTCTTCGCGGCAACTGATGCGTACCAGCTCGTTGAGCGCCATGCTTGGCGCGATGAGCCGATAGACAATGGATTTGGGCACGACATCGGCGACGCCGACGCGAAAAAGGATTTGCTGCTCGTCCGGCTGCGCCCGCAGAACCGCTTCGAGCTCGCCACCTAGCTGAAACATCTGTTCGGCGTAGGGCAAGGCGACGCGTCCGGTTTCGGTCAGCTCCAGTTGACGGCCCACGCGCTTGAACAACTCGACGCCGTAGGTCTGCTCCAGCAGGCTGATTTGCCCACTGATGGTCTGGGGCGTCAGGTTCAGCTGCTCGCAGGCGCGGACGATACTGCCGGTTTTGGCCACGACCCAGAAATAGTGCAGCTGTCGGTAATTGAGCATGGTCGTCGTCACTTCGGGAAAACCGAAGTATACGCCTGAAAAATACGAATTTTACTGAAGTGTTTCCGTCCCTAGAATGCCGCCCTATCCCCTGAACTGATACTGGACACTCGTTATATGGAATACCTTCTGGAACTGGCTGCAAGCCCAACGGCGTGGATCGCCCTGGCGACACTGGTCGTCATGGAAATCGTGCTCGGTATCGACAACCTTATCTTCATCTCGATTCTTACCAACAAGCTGCCGGTGCATCAGCGCACCAAGGCGCGCCGGATCGGTATCAGCATGGCGTTGATCCTGCGTCTGGGCCTGCTGACCACCGTGGCGTGGATTGTTCAGCTGACTGCGCCGGTGGTCGAAGTGTTCGGCCAGACGTTCTCCTGGAAGGACATGATCCTGATTGCCGGTGGCTTGTTCCTGGTCTGGAAGGCCACCACCGAGATCCACCACAGTGTCGACATCAAGAGCGAAGCCGAGAAAGCCGCTTCCAGCACCGTCACCCTGGGCATGGCTGCAGCGATCGGTCAGATTCTGATGCTCGACCTGGTGTTCTCCATCGACAGTATCGTCACCGCCGTTGGCATGACCGAGCACTTGCCGATCATGGTCATCGCCGTAGTGGCCGCCGTGGTCGTGATGCTGGTGGCGTCGGAGCCTCTCGCCAAGTTCATCAACGACAACCCGACCGTGGTCATGCTGGCGCTGGGCTTCCTGATCATGATCGGCATGACGCTGATCGCTGAAGGCTTCGGCGCCCACGTACCGAAAGGCTATGTGTACACCGCCATGGCGTTCTCGGCGCTGATTGAAGTGCTGAACATGCTGGTTCGCCGGTCCCGCCAGCGTCGTCTGGAAGCCGAGGCGCAGGGCCAGAAGGTCTGACGCCGAGGTGAGCTCCGCCTGACTATCAAGGGCGGAGCAGGAAGGAAGAAGCGGTAAATAGCGAGGCAATAAAAAACGGTCGGGAATGGAAAGCCATTACCGACCGTTTTCGTTTGTACTGTGATCCATCAGTACACGGCAGTATCAGTGCGCCGTGACATGACGGATTTTGCGTTGTGCACGCTCTACGGATTTCGCGGCTTCGGTTTCCCGATAATGCGGATGATGGCGACGCGAGATGCGCATCACCCCCCACAACATGGCAGCCGCAACGGCCAGCCAGGCACCGATCAACATCACAATGGTCATTCCGAGGCTCATGGCTTCCTCCGGCTCTTCTCTTCGTCTCTTGGTAATCGACAGTCTAGCTTCCCTGTTGTTGCTAAAAATTGACCGATGGTAGGAATTGCATGACCGATTCGTTCTATCCGCTCGCGTTGACAGCGCTTCGGGCTATACCGCAACCGGTGGCGGCTCTATCATCCGCGCTTCGGCCGGATCTCGGCATCCGTCTCCATCAGTCAAAAGAGTGAAGAATGTGCGGGCATTGACGCGATTGGATAGCGTTGCGGGTCGACGCAAATGGCTGGCCCTTGCTGCCGTGCTGGTCTTGGCAGGCTGCTCGAATGCCCACAATTGGAAGCCCGGCTACCCGCCGATGTACAAGACGCTGCCCGACCGGGTGGAAATCAACGCGGTGCCGTCGTTCCGGGGCAAGGATTACCAGAGCGCGCCCTTCGCGCTGGCCAGCATGCTGACCGTGCATGGCGTACAGACCACGCCGGGGTTGCTGGAAAAACCGCTGAAACTGCCGGGCGCCGAAGACCGGCTCGACCGCAGCATGCTGGACCTGGCTCGGGAATACGGCTTTGTGGTGTACCCCGTCGACCATGGTCTGCCTGATCTGCTGGCCCAGGTGTCGGCGGGGTATCCGGTCCTGGTACGGTTTTCGGACGGCTCCCTGATGTGGAAAGGGCAGCGCTACGGCGTGCTGGTCGGGTTTGATCAGAACAAGCGCACAGTGCTGATCTATACCGGGCCGGGGCGAGTGACGACGAGCTTCGATTCGTTTACTTCGGACTGGAACGACGCCGGCAACTGGGCCGTGCTGATTCAGAGCCCGCGCCAGGTGCCGGTGCCGGTGGACCGTGAGCGCTGGCTGAAGGCCGCCAATGATCTGGCCCAGGCCGGGCAGGAACAGGCGGCGGGTGAGGCGGTCAAGGCGCTGAACAATCCGGCTTCCCGCTCAGAAAAATGAGTGGTGATTCCGGGCTGGTTGCAAAACCTGTAGGAACCGGCTCGCTGGCGAACGCGGTGGGTCAGTCGCCCCTTTAGCGCCTGATCGATGGCATTCGCGGGCAAGCGCGCTCCTACAATGGGACGGACATCCGAGCCCGGGAGACTTACCGGCGTGGTCCGTCAGAACCCCAGCTTGTCCCGCAGGCTGTAATACCAGGCACCCAATGCCGTCAGCGGCGTGCGCAAGAGTTGCCCGCCGGGGAACGGGTAGTGGGGCAGGCCGGCGAAGGCGTCGAATCGTTCTGCCTGTCCGCGCAAGGCTTCGGCCAGCACTTTGCCGGCCAGATGGGTGTAGGTCACCCCGTGGCCGCTGCATCCCTGGGAGTAGTAGATGTTATCGCCCAGCCGGCCGACTTGCGGCAACCGCGACAAGGTCAGCAGGAAGTTGCCGGTCCAGGCGTAATCGATCTTCACGTCTTTCAGTTGCGGAAACGCCTTGAGCATCTTAGGCCGGATGATGGCTTCGATATTTGCCGGGTCGCGCGCGCCGTACACCACGCCGCCGCCGAAGATCAGACGCTTGTCGCCGGAAAGCCGGTAGTAATCCAGCAGGTAGTTGCAATCCTCGACGCAGTAATCCTGGGGCAGCAGTGTGCTCGCCAGTTCCTCGCTCAGCGGCTCGGTGGTAATGACCTGAGTGCCGCAGGGCATCGACTTGGCCGCCAGTTCCGGGACCAGATTGCCCAGATAGGCGTTGCCCGCGACGATGACGAACTTCGCCCGAACCTTGCCCTCGGCGGTGTGCACCACCGGGCTGGCGCCGCGATCAATGCGCGTTGCCGCCGACTGTTCGTAAATGACTCCACCCAGCGACTCGACCGCCGCCGCTTCGCCCAGCGCCAGGTTCAGCGGGTGGATATGACCGCCGCTCATGTCGAGCAGGCCGCCAATGTATTGGTCGCATGCCACCACTTCACGGATGCGGCGCTGGTCCATCAGCTCCAGCTGCGTGTGCCCGTAGCGTTCCCAGAGACGTTTTTGCGATTCCAGATGGCCCATCTGCTTGGGCGTGATCGCGGCGAAAACGCCGCCATCTTTCAGGTCGCACTGGATCTGGTATTTGGCGACGCGGTCCCGGATGATCTGCGCGCCCTCGAAAGCCATGTGCCCGAGCAGTTGCGCTTCCTTCGGTCCGACCGTCTTTTCGATGGTGTCGATGTCGCGGCTGTAACTGTTGACGATTTGCCCGCCGTTACGGCCCGAGGCGCCGAAACCGACTTTTGCGGCTTCCAGCACGGTGACCTTGAAGCCGTGTTCCAGGAGAAACAGCGCGCTGGAGAGTCCGGTGTAACCTGCGCCGACGATGACCACGTCGGTCTCGACGTCCCCTTGCAGCCGAGGCCGAACCGGAACGGGGTTGGCGGAAGCGGCGTAGTAGGAATGTGGGTATGGCGTGTTCGTCATCCTGTAACCCCTGTTTTATATTTTTTACGAATGGGCGGATCCTACCTGAGATGAAATTTGGCGGCCAGCCGCCGTGGGAGGTTTGCCGCCTGGTAAAGGCGTTTGCTGCCGAGGCATAGGCACATTGACTCAACCCGGTTCATGAGCGCCGGCGCAAATAGCTCGCACATTCATAGGCTTAGGGATGAATCGAAGTTGACAGCGTTTCGAATCTCGGTAGAATGCCGCCCCACAGCAGGCACGTAGCTCAGTTGGTTAGAGCACCACCTTGACATGGTGGGGGTCGTTGGTTCGAGTCCAATCGCGCCTACCAAACAAATCCGCTCTGCTGGGCGGTAAAGAAAAAGGGTGGCCCGCAAGGGTCACCCTTTTTTTGTGCTCGAACCTGAATCATCCGGGCCGTGTGGTCGTTCCGCGGTTCTGTCACTCGCCCTTGGCGCGAGTAATGCGGCCCGCCCTGATCTCGTCCACATAGGCGCGCAGCCGATCAGCGTCCTTGTACTGCTGATTCATCAAGTGCAACACCGCAACCACATCCACATCGTTGACACGTTCGGCCAAGCGGCTGATTTCGCCGGCAGTGCTTTCCAGATTGGCCGCAATGCTGCTCAGGTCACGCTTGAGTTCCAGCGCTGATTTTTTCATGCCCACGGTGCCGCTCTCCACTGTTGATGACGCCCGGGCCCGCGACTCTGTTTCGAGCGCGGCGGCGACGCACTATATCAAAGCACGCCGGTCATCCACGACAACCAGGCACGAAAAGGGCGCTGTTCAAGCGCCCTCTGCTGTCTCAAGTGCGTGGGTGGCTATCAGCCGCCTGCGCCCCCGGCACTCGACGAACCCGAGCCTTTGCTGCCGCCGCCGGTGGTGGTATCCCCACCGGGCAGGTCAGCATCGTTCTTGTTGCCCGTGCCATTGCTCATCGACGTGCCGCCGCCAATGCTGATGCCTTTCTTGGTTTGCGTGTCCACCTCGGACCCTTGGCGGGCCGGGTCGCTGCCCTGTACGCGTGGGTCGATACCGGTTTGCGAGGGTGGCGGACCCATGTCAGGCGACGTGGCGCCAGCCAGCGCGGCAAGGGAGGTGCAGGACAGCGCGCAGCCCAGCGTTATTGCAGCAAGTGATCTGTTCATCAGGTGATCTCCGTGTCGTAATTCCTTGTGGTAATTGGGCATCGGATGTTTGTCCGAAGTGCCATCACGGCGACAGGCGGCATATCGGGCGGGCAAGGCTGACAGGCTGTCGCTGATTCGAGCGAGTAGGGGCTGACTATCCGCACGCAGGTCACGGTGTTAAGCGCCCGAATCTGGCGGAGCAACTGTCGCCCCCGCGGTCAATCCGCCCGTGTCGATGTGCCGGGGAAATAATTTGCATATTCATAGGCTTACTGGGCGAAAAAGACGTTGACAGCTATTTGAATATCCGTAGAATGCCGACCCACAGCAGGCACGTAGCTCAGTTGGTTAGAGCACCACCTTGACATGGTGGGGGTCGTTGGTTCGAGTCCAATCGCGCCTACCAAACAAAATCCGCTCTGCTGGGCGGTGACAAAAAAGGGCGAATCGAAAGATTCGCCCTTTTTTATTGCCTGAATGTTCACCTCAGGCCAGCCTTCCTCAGGTCAGCCATAGCCCCTATGGCCGGACGTCTCAACCCGATTTCAGCCCCGTGAGCCATCGCAGACCGCGAAATAAATCCGGTTTTTTTCCCGCTACCGTCTGGACCTTTTCCCATGATGCGCGATCATCAGTGCATGGAAATCCAGAGGAGGTGTGTATGTTTAGCCGGTCGTTGACCCTTGCCGTTTTGTTCGCCGTATCGAGCCCGTTGCTGGCTGCCGACGGTGATGGCCCACTTTCCCAGGAGCGCGGCAAGACTCGTCCACTGATCGTCATCGCGTCGAGTTCGGTGGACGCGACGCTGGTGGGCCTGAAGAAAAACCTGGACGAGCCTGCCAACAAGGAGGGATTCGCCAAGCGCGACATGGTCCTCTACACCATCATCAATACGGTCGGGCAGCGTAACGGCAAAGACCTCGACGCCCAGACCACCATGGCACTGGTCCGGGAGCTCAAGCTTGGCGCCCAGGCGGGTGGGCAGGCTCAGGTGATCCTGGTGGGCAAAGACGGTGAGAAGAAAATGACCCACAACGGTCCCATCGATCCGAAGGACATTTTCAGCACCATCGACCAGATGCCGATGGCCGAGAAGGAAGCGGCCGCCGCTGCGCCACCGGCTCCGGTCGCTGAACCGAAGAACACGACGCCGTCGGGTAAACCGGGCAAGCCCGGCAAGGCTGCCCCCGCCGCACCGCCTGCCGGGCTGGACGATTAACCGCCCTGACGGCTTACCCATGGGGCTCGCTTGATGTTGCTGGTAACATCGCTCCTTTTTCAACGGAAAGGGTTTTTGATGAATGGGACTGGGGTGAAACATTGGGCGGGCGCTGTGGCACTGATCATGCTGGCGGGTGGGTTAACGGGCTGCATGAGCTTGAACCAGACACGCTCGGCCGGGCCGGCGCAGGTTTATACCAGTCAGAAACCTGCGGTCGCCGTTGCCGAGTGCATCAAGGTGACGTGGGCCAACGTCCAGCTGTTCGGTGATGTAGCGGACGTGTTCATGGCGAAAGGCGATCCTGGCGCTTTCACGGTCTACACCACCGAAGGCGATTACTTCGCCGATGTAGCGGGCAAGGCGGGCATGACCAAGGTCAATTTCTACGCCAAGCCCGGCGCCAAGGTGGTTGAGCAGCGTGGCGCGGTGCTCGCGACCTGCCTCTGATTCAATCCTGCATTCACTGACCTGCGCTGCCCACCCAAGCTCCGCGCAGGTTTTAAACGCTGCAAGGTCTTCACCTCGGCCGGTC
Organism: Pseudomonas sp. HP_01; assembly: GCF_055284355.1. Taxonomy (NCBI): domain Bacteria; kingdom Pseudomonadati; phylum Pseudomonadota; class Gammaproteobacteria; order Pseudomonadales; family Pseudomonadaceae; genus Pseudomonas; species Pseudomonas sp. HP_01. The sequence continues at coordinate 18,583 of NZ_JBTOPV010000032.1, forward strand.
CACCGCGGCTGTTTTACATCGGCGGTGTCACGCCATTTTCCCCGGCAGAAATCGACAGCGCGGTCAGTGTGTTGTCCGAGCCCTTCTGCGCTTGCAGCACCACCTTCACGCCGGGCTTGAGCAAGCTGCGATCGCCTGGCACCAGGTTGACGATCGGCACGTCATCAGGAATGACGATCTTCTTCTGCCCGCCCTTGTAATTCACGGTGATGGTGCGGCCATTACTGGCAACCAGATCGCCGACCGATCCGTTGGTCATCGTGCTGTCCGGCGTCAGGTCAAAGGCGCGATGGCCATCCCCTGTGCCCGCCATTGCCGGCGGGAACACATGCACCTCCAGCGCCTTCAACGAACCGTCCGGCAGCGGCACCGCTGCGGAGCCGATGTAGCTGCCCGGTTTGATTTCCGACACCTGCGCCAGGGTGACGCCGCGAATCTGGGTGTCAGGGGTCAGCACAACCTTCAGGTCCTCTCCGCGGTTGCTGTGAATGTTCAGCGCATCGCCTTCGACGGCAGTAATTGCACCGCGAACGCGGGTGGGTTTGCCGTCTTCGGCGTGGGCTGGCAGCGCTGCCGACAGCAGCGCGCTGAGCAATCCGGAGATGAGAAGGGAGCGGCGGAGGGTTTGGGTTCTGGACGTCTTCATTGGCAGCGCGAATCCTGTGATGGGATGAGCACCGATCATAGCGGCAGTGTTCGAGCAGGTGCATGACATTGCCGTCAGCAAGCGCGGTTAGATGCTGGAGGCGTACACCTGCGCGAGTAGATTCTCGGTCGCCCGGTGTGGCGAGGGTGGCGGGCAGAGCGGGTAAGCAGGGGGGCAGCCGGGCTGTGCGCATGTTGTCGAACGACGTCGCGCAGCCCGGCGAAGGAGCTTACTGCTGAAGCGAAATGGACGTGCTCGCCAGCTTCGGCTGGTTGTACAGGCTGACCAGTACTTCATCCAGCACCGAAGACGCTCCCCACGGACGCGGGTCGTTGAGGATCGCCACCACCACCCAGGTGTTGCCGTTGCTGTCGCGGCTGAATCCGGAGATCGCCCGAACGGTGTTCAACGTGCCGGTCTTGATGTGCGCTTCACCGCGCAGGGCGGTACGTTTCAGGCGTTTGCGCATGGTGCCGTCCATCCCTGCCAGCGGCAGCGAACTCATGAATTCGGCTTGAAACGGACTGTTCCACGCGGCCTGGAGCATCTGTGCCATTTCGCGAGCACTGACGCGTTCGGCGCGGGACAGGCCTGAACCGTTCTCCATTACCAGATGCGTCGCGATGATGCCTTTCTTGGCCAGCCATTGGCGCACGACACGCTGTGCGGCCTTCGCGTCGTCACCGTCGGCTTCGTTACGGAATTCAGCACCCAGACTCAGGAACAGTTGCTGGGCCATGGTGTTGTTACTGAATTTATTGATGTCGCGGATGATTTCCGCCAGGTCCGGCGAAAAGGCCTTGGCCAGCAGTTTGGCGCTGCCCGGCGTCACGTCCAGACGGTCTTTGCCGAGAATGGTCCCGCCCAGTTCCTGCCAGATGGCGCGCACCGCACCGGCGGTGTAGGTCGGGTGGTCGAGCAGCGACAGATACGTCTGGGAATTACAGCCGTCGCCCAACTGACCGGACACCGTAACGGTGATGCCGCCATCGGCTGCCGGCACCGGGTTGTACAGCACGTCGCCGGTGCACTTGCTTGACGACAGGGCCTTGACCTGATTGTTGATGTGGATGGCAGCGATGGGCGGCTCCACTGAAACCAGAATCCGCCCGCCGTCGTTGCGAGTGACGAAACGCAGGGCCTTGAGGTTGACCATCAAAGAGTCGGGACGCACCAGAAACGGCTTGTTCTTGTCGTTGCCGTCGTCATCGAACACCGGCAGTTGCGGCTGCACGAAATGGCTGCGATCGAGCACCAGATCACCGGTCACCTGCTGCACGCCGTTGGCCCGCAGATCGCGCATCAGCAGCCACAGGCGTTCCATGTTCAGCTTCGGATCGCCGCCGCCCTTGAGGTACAGGTTGCCGCGCAGAACGCCATTGCTGAGGGTGCCGTCGGTGTAGAACTCGGTTTTCCACTGGTGGGTCGGGCCGAGCATTTCCAGGGCGGCGTAGGTGGTCACCAGCTTCATGGTCGAGGCTGGATTGACCGACACATCGGCGTTGAAAACAGTCGGGGTGCCGGGCCCGCTGACCGGCAGCATCACCAGCGACAGCGCATCGTTTTGCAGCTTGCTGGCTTTGAGTGCTTCCTGAACCTTGGGGGGCAGGGCGGTATTGATGGGAGCGGCGGCGATGGCGAACGAGACAGGCAAAAGCAGGGTGGCGATAAACAGCGGACGCAAAGACTTGATCATTCAATAAACCCTACTGCAGCAAACAACGGAGATGAAGAGGGGGTGAATTCCCTCGCACTGTGAACGAACCGCCAGAAAATGCCCGATGGCAGGGCGTGACACTGGCGTTTCGGTAAAGCGGCATTATGCCCCAAGCTTTCGTGACTTGCGCCGGGGTACTGCCGTCAAACGGCGCTATTTTTTGCGCTTGTCCATTCAAAGTCACGTTAAACCGTGAATTTCTCTGCAGTGCCGGGACTGGGGCTGACGCTCGGGCGTGCGATGGGAGATATCCGTTTGCGGTCTTCTGGCAAGCGAAAACAGGAATTCGAGGCACAAAAAAGCCATCCCGAGGGATGGCTTTTTCGTTATCAACTGACGGGAAGGCCCGCCAGATGATCAGACAGCCGCGTTGATCGGCTTTTCCGGATACCAGGCGTCCTGCAGAGGGCTGACTTCAACTTCAGTCAGCTCGCTGCGGCCTTTGAGCCATGCTTCGACGGCAGCGCGCTGTTCTTCGCTGACCGAACCACGGTTTGCCAGGCAGACCAGGCCGAAGTCGTCGCCGCCGACGTAGTCCAGACCGTTAGCGTCCATGGCCTCGATCAGAAAAGCGTCGAGGAAAGCATCAATGGCCTCGTCATCCAGGTCCTCTTTGAAGCCCAGCTTCAGTTCGAAGCCCAATTCCTGGAACTCGTCGACACAGAGTTTTTTGCGCAGACGACGGGAGCGGTTAGTGGCCATGAAGCGTTCCTCTTAAGTAATTTCGGGGCGCAGTCTATCAGTTTCGTTGGCTACTTGGGATAAAGGGGGCGAATCGCCTGCTTTAACTCGCAGTGTTGCCCCCGCCAACAGCGCGCCGAAAAGAAAGTCGCGAAGTCGAAATGCCCGATTCCTCAGCGCTTACGCATCATCAACAGCGCAACCACAATCGCCAGGGCAGCTATCGCGGTAGCGATCCAGCCGAGCGACCCCAGTCCGAAGTGGCCGATACCCAAGCCGCCAAAAATCGCACCCAGACCAATGCCAGCGTTAGCCGCCGAGATATTCATGGTCGCCGCCAACGCCTGGGCCTTGGCACCGGCCTGCATCACACGCACCTGACAGACCGGGAACAGTGCGGTGTACGCAACGCCCCACAGCACCAGCGCGGCGATCAGCCAGATGTGGTCGGTGGCCAATGGAATGGCGGCGGCCATGCCGATACTCAGAATCACCAGGAACAGTACCATCGCGCCCAGCGGGCTGCGATCGACCAACTTTCCGCCCCATTGGTTGCCGATCATGCCGACCGCGCCGAAGCCCATCAGCCACCAGCCGACCTGGTCGGTCGGAACGCCCGCCAGAGTCTGGAGGATATCGGCCAGGTAGGTGTAGGCCGTGAACATCGCGGTGAACGCGAGCACCGACAGCAATACGTGGGCGAGGAATCGTGGCTGCTTGAGGATGTCGGTCTGCTTCTCGCCGTGTTTGGCAGGCGAGGAGGGCAAAGTCGGCATACACAATTGCATCAGGATGGCGATGACCAGCGAGATGACGGCCAGCACCCAGAAGCTGCCGCGCCAGCCGAGGGTATCGGCGGCGACGGTGCCCAGCGGCACGCCGAATACCAGGGCGGCGGAAATGCCCAGGTAAACCCGCGACACGGCCTGACCCGATTTGCCGGGCGCTGCCAGTTGCCCGGCGGTTTCGCTGGCGGTGCCCCAGAACACGGGCAGGCCCAGCGCCGGAATGAAGCGCGCGAGGGCCATGACCCAGATGTTGGTGGACAGCGCCGCCAGCACGTTGGAGGCGGCAAACACCAGCAGGATGATGGTGAACAGCTTTTTGCGTTCCACGCCGGCGAGTTTTGCCGTCAGGAAAGGCCCGAACAGCATCACGGTAAAGGCGAACAGCGTCACCACCTGGCCAGCCACGGCGATGGATACACCCAGGTCCTTGGCCATGGCCGGAAGCAGTCCGACGATCAGGAATTCAGTGGTGACGATGATGAATGCAGCGATCGCCATGATCAGGATCTGTATCCCTGATCGAGAGGTGGCATCCGGCGCGGACGCCGTTGCGGAATGTGAGGGTTGCATGCAAGAAGCTCCAAAGGTCGATGCGATAGCCTATTGGAGATCTGTGTTCTCATCCGCGACATAAATGACTTACTATCGCGAACTAATTTCAGTAATGGTGTTCCCCCCGTGTTCTCATCCGAGCGTCTCAAAGGCATTGACGTATTCGTGGCAGTGGCCGATTTCGGCAGCTTCGCCAATGCGGCATTGAAGCTGAACCTCACAGCTTCGGCGGTCAGTAAAAGCATCGCCCGCCTGGAGCAGCGTTTGGGCCAGCGCCTGTTCAACCGCACAACTCGCCGGTTGTCCCTTACCGAAGCCGGTGTGAAGTTCTACGCCACCTGCAGCGGCGTGCTGGCTGATCTCGAAGAAGCCGAGCTGGCGCTTGCGTCAGAGCGCCATGAACCCCATGGCCGAGTGCGGATTGATCTGCCCGCGTCCTATGGGCGTCTTCATGTGTTGCCGCTGATTCTCAATTTCGTCAGGGAATACCCGCTGCTGCAGCCGCATATTTCGTTCTCCGACCGGTTTATCGATCCGGTGCATGAAGGCATCGATATCGTGGTCAGGATCGGTGGTCGCGACGCGTGGGCGGCGGGGCTGGGGCATCGTTTCATCGGCGCTCAGCGCCTGGTGTTCTGTGCCGCGCCAAGTTATATCGCCGAGCACGGTCGGCCGGAGACGGACGCGGATCTTGAACATCATCATTGCATCGCTTACGGCCAGTCCGACGGGCAGGTCGGGCCCTGGTATTTTCGCGGGCGTGTGCCGGGTGATCAGGAGCGGCGGGTCATTCATCCGCGCATTGCCGTCGGCGACGGCGAGGGCGAAGTATCGGCCACGCTGGCCGGGCATGGCATCGCCCAGTTGCCGACCTGGCTGGTGCAAACCCACCTCAACGAAGGTCGGCTGGTGGAAGTGCTGCCGGAGCTTGCGACCGATGGACTGCCGATGAATCTGGTCTGGCTGAAAACCCGAGAGGCGCTGCCGAAGGTGAGTATTCTGCTCAAGTACCTGAGCGAGCATCTGGCGCCATACGGCAGCGTCGATTCTGCTGCCGGGCCGGCCTGATCGGGAGGCCCACAGCGGCAGGCTATAAATCCTTGCCCATGGTCATTTCACTGACAGCCATCCCCGACGTTTCGTAGAGCTTTCGCGCCTCATGGTTGTCAGCAAACACGTTCAGCTCCAGACGCCGAATGCCGCGATCGAGGGCCCACGCTTCGACGGCATTCAGTGCCTGCCTGCCCAGGCCCTGACGTCTGAAGGGCTGATGAATCTCCAGGTCGTAGACGAACAGCTTGGCCGGCAATGGCGGATTATCCACGACGCCTAGCCACAGGCTGCCCACCTCAACGCCTTCGCCTGTACACAAGCAGTAGAACCAATGCCCCTCGGTTTCCAGACCGTCCTCCAACAGTTCATCGAAGTCAGCGCTGGCGCTTTTCAAGGCCAGCGGTTCAGGCAGTCCGTAGGTGCGAGCAATGTCCCGGGCATACCCTGCCACCGAACGGGCAGCAAAGGCCTGAAAATCAGCAGCGCCCATGGCAATCAGCTTCATGGCAGCGGCCCTGCCTGTGACGCGGGCGTTTTCCCGCGATGAGTCACCAACGCCCGCTCCAGTGCTTCCATCGCCACATCCAGTGCCGCCTGCCGCTCGCTGACAATGGCCTCCCGCGCTTCGGCCTCGCAGGCCGCCTCCAGCGCTTCGCAGCCTTGGATGACCGCGCTCGCAGCAATGATGTTCGCGGCGCCGCGCACCTTGTGGCCGATGTCTTTCAGCTGTTCCGGGAGCCGGGTCGCGTTGAGCTCGGCGCGGTCGTGACGAATGCTGGCGATGAGCTGATCGAGCAGGCGCTCGTTCATGTCGGCCCTGCCACCGGTCAGCGCTTCGATGGTCTGCGGGTCGAACACGACCTGCGGCGGCTGAACGTGCACGGCGGGGAGCACCGGCAGCGGCAGGACCTTGCTCAAGCGGTCGTTCAGCGCCGTCAGGCTGATGGGTTTGAACAGGCAGTCGTCCATGCCGGCATCACGGCAGCGTTGCTTTTCCTCAGGCTGTGCATTGGCGGTGTAGCCCAGAACGGTGCAGCGCGGACGTGACTCGCTTTGCTCCAGATGACGGATGGCCCGCGTAAGGTCATACCCGTTCATCACCGGCATGTTGCAATCTGCGATCACCAGATCGAAACCCTCGGCACGCCAGCGCTCCAGGGCTTCTGCGCCCTGCATCGCCATGTCGCAGCGATGCCCGAGAAAACACAGTTGCTCGAACAGCAGCAGGCGGTTCGCCGGGTGGTCATCGACGATCAGGATGTGCAGCTGACCTGCGGCGTGGGGGGCCGCTTCACGGGCGATGTGTTTCGCATCCAGCGGCTCAAGGGTGGTGAACTCGAAGGTCATCTCGATCCGCGTACCATCCCCGGGACGGCTGCTCAACGTCAGGTTTCCGCCCATCATTTCGCACAGGCTGCGACAGATCACCAGACCAAGGCCCGCGCCGGTTCGCGCCAGTTGCCCTGACTGGTCCACCTGGGCGAAGGGCGCAAACAGCCGCTGCTGGTCCTGTTCGGTGATGCCGATGCCACTGTCGTGAATCACCACTTGCACGCGCATCTGCTGGGGGCTGCGGCCGGCTTCGGTCTGCAGGCTGATCTTCACCTGGCCCATTTCGGTGAATTTGATGGCGTTGCTGATGAGATTGGAAAGGATCTGCTTGAAGCGCAGCGGGTCGATCAGCACGTCCGTGTTGGTCCGCGGGTCCAGATCCAGGGCCAGGGTGAGACTTTTTTGCCGGGCCAGGCCGTCGAACACCCGCACCACGGACTCGACCAGCTGCCGCAGATTGGCGCGCTCGGGGCTCAGGCTCAGACGGCCCGACTCAATGCGCGCGATGTCGAGGATATCGCCGATCAGCTCCAGCAAATCCTTCGCCGAACTGTAGGCCACTTCGATGGCCGGACGGTCCAGATGGCCATGGTCGGCGCGTTTCAGGGCCAGCTCGAGCATGCCGATCACGGCGTTCATCGGCGTCCGTATCTCGTGACTCATGGTTGCCAGAAAGGTACTTTTCGCGCGGTTGGCATCGTCTGCCAGCTCCTTCGCCGTCTGCAGCTGCTCGATCAATTGCCGCCGTTCGCTGATGTCGATCCAGCCGCCGATGATGCCCTGCACTTTGCCGAGGGAGTCGCGGAACGGCAGGATCCAGTGGTAAATCGTCAGCTCGCGGCCGCCGATGTGCAGCGAGCGGTCGAGAATCAGCGGCTCGTCCTCGGCCATGACACGCTTGTAGTCCTCGACGTAGCCAAGAGCCTCTTCGGTATTACTTAAAATGCCGTCAAGAATACTTTTGCCGATCACGTCCTCGCGCCGCGCGACGAAGGCGGCGAGGTAGCTTTCGTTGCACATTTTCAGCAGGCCGTCGCGGTCGCGGACATAGATGGGATGAGGGGTGCCGTTGACCAGCGCGCTCATGAATTCGAACTGGTCGTTGAGCGCCCGCTCGGCTCGTTCGCGCTGTTTGATCTGCCGGCGCATCCAGGCATTCCAGGCCAGTGAGCCCAGCAGCAGCAGGCTTGCACCGCCGATGATCTGATAGATCAACAGCTCATAATCGTGCCACGCGCCGCTGGTCGGCGGCGTATAAGTGCGCCAGCGATTGTTGATCGCGGCGAGGTCTTCCGGGGCAATGCTCGACAGCGCCTTGTCCAGAATCGAGGTCAGCTCGGTGGCGTTGCGGGACGTGGCCATGGCAATGCGCGCCGGCTCCTGCCCGACGGTCACGCGCATCTGCAAGGTGTCGTTCAACGCCCGCGAGGACAGGAAATAACTGGCGCTGAACAGCGAAGTGATGGCGCCCTCCGCCCGGCCGTGGGCGAGCATGTCCAACGCTTGCGCCGGGTTGTCGACCTCAACCGGATAGATGCCCGGGTGCTGGTCGCTCAGGAAGGGCAGGATCGGGCTGCTGAGGGCCAGCGCCACCCGCTTGCCGTCCAGTTGATCGAGATTGGAGGGCGCCGAGGTTTCCTTGCGCGTGACCAGCACGAACACGTTATCCATGTAGGGCCGGCTGAAATTGAAGCGGTTCTGGCGCTCTTCGCTGGGAATCATCGCGCCGATCAGGTCGGCCTGGCCCTGGCTTAGCTGGTTGGTCATGTCGTTCATGCTGGCGGCATGGCTGACCTTGAAGGTGAGCCCGGTGCGCAGGCGGATGAGTTCGAGCAAGTCGGCGGTGACGCCGCTGAAATTGCCGGCGGCATCGAAGAACGTGAGCGGCGCATAGGCCTCGTTGAACACTACGCGAACGGTCGGGTGCTGGGCGATCCAGCGTTCTTCTCGCTGATTGAGTTGCAGCTTCTGATCGGTGAGCATCAGGTCGCTGCCGGCGCCCCAGCGCTTGGAAATGGCAATGCGCTCTTCCACCGGAATACCCTTGAGCACCCGGTTGACGATGTCCAGCATCATCGGGTTGGACGCCTCCACGGCGAAGCTGAAACCGTTCGCTTCGTGCTTGCCGAAATTGGCCATCTGCACGTTGTTCAGATAGCCCTTGTTGATCACGTAGTGGGTGGAAATCGTATCGCCCAGGAACACGTCGGCCTGATTGAAGGCCACGGCGTTGATCGCACTCTGGAAGGACGGGAAGGTCTGCAAGCGCGCCTTGGGATAAAGGGCGGCGATTACGTCGGGCGGCAGGTAGTGATAAGCCATGCTCAGGCGCAAACCGTTGAGGTCGCCTTTCAAGGGGCGGGCCTCCCCGGCGCGGGTCACCAGGACGGGCTGATCCACGGCGTAGGGCGTGGACAGCACGATCCCGGGCGACGCCGCCTCATAACCGTTGGCGCTGCCCAGCAGGTCGATTTCGCCGTTGCTCAGCGCCTGAACCGCCTCGTCGCGGCTGGCGAAGCGCAGTACCTTGACCGGCAGGTCGAGCACGCGTCCGAGAATGCCGATGTAATCGGCGGTGAAGCCTTCGTAGTCGTGCCCGGTCAGGGTCATGTCGAAAGGCGGATAGTCCGGCGCGGAGGTGCCGACCACCAGTTCGCGCTTGTTGCGCACCCATTGCCACTGGGCGCGCTCCAGCGTCACATCCATGTGCGCAGGGTTGGAACGGCTCAGCAAGGTGTAGCGTTCCGGCGCCTGGGGATCTGCCTGGGTATCGAAGCCAAGGCAGACCATCACGGCCGCTATCCAATAGTCCTTTAACCCCTTTGGCATCCTGTCTCTCACACTAACGAATTGCGTTTTGCCATCTCGATAAGTTCTACCAGAGTCTTGGCCTTGAGTTTTTGCATCAATCGGGTTTTGTAAGTGCTGACCGTTTTGTTGCTCAGGAACATGCCTTTGGCGATTTCCTTGTTTGTTCGCCCTTGGGCAAACAGTTGTAACACCATCAGTTCACGGTCATTGACGAGTTTGAAGCGCTCAAGCTCGTTCGGGTCACCCTCTTTTTTGATCGATGCGGCAAGGGCCTGACTGGGAAAGTAATTGTAGCCGGATAATACCGCTTTGACCGAGCTGACAAGTTCGCTGAGGTCTTCCTGCTTGCACACATAACCCGAGGCGCCCGACTGCATGCATCGAATGGCGAACAGGCTCGGCGCCTGAGCAGTCAGTACGAGAATCTTCGAGGGCAGGTTCATGGCGTTGAAGCGGGCGAGGACTTCGAGCCCGTCCAGCTTGGGGATGCTGATGTCGAGGATGATGAGGTCGGGCATGCACTCACGGACCATCTGCATGGCGTCGACACCGTTGTCGGTCTCTCCGACCACCTCGTAATTTTCATTTTCCAGAAGCATACGTATGGCCATTCGTATGACCGGGTGGTCGTCGATAATAAAAATAGAGTTCATGATCAATCCATAACGGGTAGCAAGAAAGCGCGCACCTTATCCCAGATGTTCAAAGGCGCACATAAAGAGATCATGCCCGAAGCGCTATATAGGAATGTTCCTACAGAAATAAGCGTATGTGCGTACGTGGATGCACGCGGCGGTCATGAATGTTTAATACGTAACAGCGTTTAGCGTTGATTAAAGTGAATTTCAAAACGCGCGTTTATTTCGAATCGGAATAACCCTACGTATTCGCAAAACTGTAGCTGCCTGTTTAAAGGCATCTGTTCAACGGTATCAACGGCACATCGGAAATACGGACTCGGTAGCAGCCTGAGTCGGTGCGGGTTCATACCCGGGACAGACCGGCATTCAGGCCAAATTATGCGGGCGCCGACAGCAGGCTGATCAGCTCCAGAGTGTTGAGCGGTTTGCTCAGGCAACCCAGCAGTGGCAGGCCCATCGCCCTGGCTTCGGACTCAAGGGTCGCCAGCGGATCCGCGTCCAGGCCGCTGAGCAGTACGGCGCGCTGGATCAACCCGCGCTGGTTCGCCGCCTTTATCAGCTCCAGGCCGCACATGCCCGGCAGACGCTGGTCACACAGCAGCAGGTCATAGGGCTCGGTGCTGCGTTCCATGGCGCCGAGTGCTTCGCTGGCATTGAGCGCTGGCGTGACGCGGTACAGGCCATGGTTGTTCAGCAGGATCTGCAAGGCGATCAGCTGAAACGGATGATCCTCTACCAGCAGGATTCTGAAATCTTTAGTGAACATCGGCGGTTCCAGACGTAGGGGGAGTGAGCGCGACCGCTTGACGGCGGGCGGGCGGCGTACTCGCAGGCGGGCGGTGTCTTCGGAAGGTAATGGGTCCGGTTGTCCCAAGGCTCGGGATGGCGCGGATTATTCGGCAGGGATGTACGACCAGCGATAAGGGCATTCCGACGGTCGCGTAGGAAATATCCGAAGTTGCTGTTGGATTTCCTGAAGCCCTAATGAGAAAAGCCCGAATACCGGTTCGTATTCGGGCTTTCGCAAGCGTCCGCGACAGGCGCCACGGCTAAAGGGGCCGCTAGACGGGGCTGGAGTGCCCCGTCATCTCACGGGCCATTTCGCTGGCGTAGCTGTCGGTCATGCCGGCGATGAAGTCGATGACCCTGAGAAAGGACGTGTGCAGCGGCCAGCTCGGGTCAGGCGCGTTATTGCCCAGCAAATCGAGAATGCGCCGGCTTTTGAACGACGGCTCATGTCCGCCGAACTGCTCCAGCGCCGCGCCGCAGAAGGCATTCAGCAGGATTTCCAGCGTGGTGTAGGCGCCGATTTCGTGCAGCGTCTTGCGCTTGTCCTGAAAGATCTTCTTGCGCGCCATGTCCTTGGCATTGAGCACGCAGCGCTTGGCCGGCCCGTGCATGTGTTCGACCAGGTCGCCGTGCAGCGTGCCGGCCAGCAACGCGTCCTGCTGTTCGACGAAAGCGCGGGCGGCGGCGTTGGTCAGGTGCTCGATGGCCTTGCCCCGCAGAATCGCCAGCTTGCGACGCCGCGAGTCATTGGGGCCCAACTGGCGATAGGTTTCCGGCAGATCATCGCCCACCAGCCCCAGCAGCAGGGACTCCACTTCGTCGTAGGTGAGCAACTCCATTTCCAGGCCGTCTTCGAGATCGATCAGCGCGTAGCAGATGTCGTCGGCCGCCTCCATCAGGTACACCAGCGGATGCCGCGCCCAGCGTTGGTCCTCGATCTGCGGCAGACCGAGCTTGCCGGCGATTTGCTCGAGGATCGGCAGCTCGCTCTGGTAGCAGCCGAACTTGTGTTTCTTGTAGCCCAGCGAGTCGGCATGACGCGCCGTCCACGGGTATTTCAGGTAGGTGCCGAGGGTCGCATAGGTCAGCCGCGTGCCGCCCTCGAACTGGTGATATTCCAGCTGAGTCAGGACGCGAAAGCCTTGGGCGTTGCCTTCGAAATTGAGAAAGTCATTGCGCTCGACTTCGCTCATCGCGTCGAGCCAGCCGCGGCCGGCGGCCTGTTTGAACCAGTTGCGAATGGCGTCCTCGCCAGAGTGGCCGAATGGCGGGTTGCCGATGTCGTGGGCCAGGCAGGCTGATTGCACGACCATGCCCAGATCGCTGGGATCGCACCAGTCGGGCAGGGCGCTGCGCAGGGTTTCGCCGACGCGCATGCCCAGCGAGCGGCCGACGCAGCTGACCTCCAGCGAATGGGTCAGGCGCGTGTGAATATGGTCGTTGCTGGTGACCGGGTGAACCTGGGTCTTGCGGCCGAGACGGCGAAAGGCGCCGGAGAAAATGATTCGGTCGTGATCCTTGTGGAACGGACTGCGCCCCAGTTCCTCAGGGCTGTGCAGGGTCTTGCCAAGGCGCTCGCGGGTGAGCAGGGTTTGCCAATCCAAGGCCGGTACTCCGTCGGGTGATTACCGCGCTAGCTTCCCGGTTCGCCCCGCACGCTGCAAGCACAAGATCGCTGACACGGGGCTGGAGACGTCATCAAAACCCGGCCGCGTCGACATCGATCAGCAACAGGCGCTCGCCGTTGTCGAAAAACTGCCCGGCTGTCAGGCAATACTGATTGCTGGTCGCGTCGCGGTAGGTGCTCGACAGCGTCAGGCGCCGCTCGTGCCAGCCCTCGGCGAGCAGGTGATAGAAGTAGGGCCGCCAGGACCAGTTATGGCCCAGATACCGGGCGTCTGCGGTCCACGCGCCGTTGCGCCATTCCAGATTGGGCGTGAGTTGCGTGCCGTGGCGGTCGCACTGGTAAAAACGCAGCAGCCAGGGGAATTCCGTGACCTGGGGCAAATCCCCCTGCGACGCGTTGCCCTCGGCCCAGCGCTGCAACCGTGTCATCAATTGAGTGAGTTGCTTGCGCAGGGTCATCAGCCGTTCGCGATCGGCGACTTTCTTCATCACGTAGCGATCACGCAGGGCAGCGAAGCGGTCGACGAACGCATCGGCCTCGAAGAAATCCAGCTGCCCCGGAGCGAACAGATAGCCCTGAACGTAGCGCGAGCCGCATTCGAGGGCGAAGTCCAGTTCGGCTTCGGTTTCGACGCCTTCGGCGATGATCCAGCAGCCGGTTTTCTCCGCCATCTGCGCCAGGGCCTTGACCACATCACTGCTCGGGCCGCCCCGCGCGGCGGCCTGAAACAGCCGCATGTCGAGCTTGAGGATGTCGGGTTGCAATGCCAGCACCCGATCCAGCTGCGAATAACCGGCGCCGAAATCATCTATGGCGATGCGCGCGCCGGCGTCGCGGTAGCGGGCCACCACCTCGTTCAGGCGCTGGCCGTCGCCGCTTAATTCAGTGATCTCGAAGACGATCCGGTCTGCGGGAATGCCGTACGTCTGCAGCTGTTTGAGGCTGGGCGGCGATTCGTCGGGGCGCAGGCGACTGATCCAGCGCGGGGAGATGTTCAGGCTGAGGAACCAGTCACTCGGCGCCTCGTGAAAACGGCTCAGGGCATTATCCCGAACCTGACGATCCAGGCGACGCAGTTGCACTGCGGGGCGGCGTGGGTCCGTAAAAAGCGGACCCACCGATTGCAGGCTGCCGTCCGCCTGACGAAGGCGGCCCAGCGCCTCAATGCCGGCGATGCGCCCGGTCGCGGTGTCGATGAACGGCTGAAAACAGGCGAGCGGTTGCCCATCGAACACGGGGCCTCCTTAGTGGCGATTGATTGGAGCGGCGTTTGCTGACGGATTGGCTGAGTGTCCTCGTCTGACAAGCACCTTCGCCTCACCCGATACGCGTATCGGGCAAGGCGGGGTTGCTTAGCAAGAATGCAGCCAGAAGGCTTTTAGCGACGGCGGGACGAGTTCTGCAGGGCCATTTTGATCAATGGCAAAACGGTTGCACTGAACTTGATCAGGCGGGTGACGCTGCCGGTCTTTTTACTGCGTGTGCCTTTGCCGGTAAGAAAGCCTAGCAGGGTGACGGCCCCGACGCCCCACAGCGGCCCATGCTTGATACCGAGGGAGCCGGGGAGGTCGGAGGCCATGCCGCGCATGCGTTGCAGGGGATGCATCAATCGCGAGGATTCCTGACGGATCTCCTGACGGTGCATCTCCATGCGCAGGCGAATCAACGCTTTGCGCAGCTCGCGACGGTTGTGTGTCTGGGGCAATTGAGGTGCGCTCATGGCATCAGTCGCTCGCGGTCGTTGGCCAGTTCTTCCAGCGTCGAATGGAAGGGTGAAGACTCATCGAAAACGGCCGCCTTCAGCCGCATTGCGCAGAACAACGCCGCCAGGGTGTAGAACCCGCACAGGCCGACGATCCCGTAGAGGCGATAGGTGTCCCACACGAGCACCAGCAGCAGCGCGGACAGGCCGATGAGCAGCAACAGCGCGAAAACCAGCGCCAGACCTGCGAACAACAGCAAGCTGACCGTACGGGCTTTCTGTTCCTGAAGCTCGATGCCGAACAGCTCGACATGAGTGTGCAACAGGCCCAGAAAAGCCGCACCCAGCCGCCGCGGCGAAGAGGATTGATCGGTCCCGTTTGGACCTGTCGGCTGCGTCATGGCCGTTAGCGCCGGGTGGCCAGCAGACCCAGCAGGAAGCCGACGCCAGCCGCGATCCCTACCGATTGCCATGGATTGTTCTGAACATAGTCCTCGGTGACGATGACCGCTTCCTTGCCGCGTGCGCGCAGGGTTTCTTCGGTCAATTTCAGGGTTTCGCGTGCACGGAGCAGGCTTTCGCGAATCTGCTCACGCAGTTCATCGGCCTGTTCACCTGCCAGAGAGGCCGTGTGCGCCAGCAGTTTTTCCGTATCGGCAACCAGCGTCTGGAAGTCAGACATCAATATGTCCTGGGCTTTTTCTGCTGTAGGTCGAGCCATGGTTTTCTCCTTAGGGGATGACGATATGGGGTTTCGAGTATGGCGCATTCCTGAAGGTTCATTCCAATCGCGTGAACAGGCAGTCGTTTCGCCTGAAGCGGTTTCTGCCTGGTTCTGCGCCTTATCGGTGCACACGCTGACCCCGCGCTCCACACTGGGCAGGTCAGGGCCAGCGGGAACGATGGCATGGGCACTCGACGCTCTGTCAGGCCCGACCTAAACTTGCACATCCAACCCTTGGAATCGCCGCCACAGAGGGGCCGAGCCATGCCATCGGAATGTCAGCTGTTTGGAACCTTGGGGTGTCACTTGTGCGAGGTGGCCGAAGCCGAACTGATGCCGCTGGTGGAGCACGGCTTGATGGTAGAGCTGGTCGATATTGCCGAAAGCGAGGCGCACCACGAAACCTATGGCCTGCGGATTCCCGTGCTGAGGCGGGCGGACACCGGTGCCGAACTGGACTGGCCGTTCGACACCGATCAGGTTGTGTTGTTTCTGAGCGACTGACGCGTGGGCGGTGAGGGCGCGAGCCCGCGCGTCGGCGTTGGCCTCAGAGATATTGCGTGTCGACCACCATGGCTTGAGCGACGGCGGCTTTCTGCGCGTCAGTCATGTCGTCCCAGACGTGCACTTTGGCGTAGTAGCCCAGGCCCGCTACGATGTACAGGCTCAGGGTCAGCACGATGAACACCGACATGAACGTCCAGCGGCCCACGTCGTGGTCTTCGTTGGAAAAGGACTGCGAGTAGTTTTCATCGTTCTGCGATGAAGTCCCGGTGGAGAGACGTTTGATCCATTGGAAGAATTGAACCAGCATGGGCGTAACCTCAAAAGTTGCGAAAAGAAATCTGTGGGTTTGGCAGCACGTTGCGCAGTGGCACTCAACGTGGGATACAAACGCTGAAAACGAAAAAAGCCCGTCGATGACGGGCTTTCTTTTTATGAGTTTCAGGTCTGGCAGGCGTTTTCGATTTCAGTCACGACGGTTTTCGTGTCTGCTCGGATTCGCGCCTGCGTGCCGATTTCGAAACATTTTAGGACAAATCATTTTGCGCATCCAGCGCCGCTCCGTGGTTGTCAGACAACTGGCGCCGGTTTTCCGTGCGGCATAACGTCGCGCACATCTGAAGCGCCCGGGCTAGAGCCTTCCGGCGAAACCGTCATTTGCCATGTCGCGCAAAGATTCGTCGGCGTTGATAATGCCCCCATTGCCGCCTTCGTCATTTCAGTCTGAGCCGTTTATGTCCGCACCTGTGTTTACCGCCGCTCACCGTCAAGCCAGCACGTTGTACCTGCCGCCAGGGCCTTGGCAGACAGTGCTCGATTGCCTGTGCGAGCGCTTCAGTGCCATCAGCCGCGAGCAGTGGCTGGACCGGATCGCGCGGGGCAAGGTCCTCGACGGCGACGGCCAGCCGATCGCAGCGGACCTTGCGTACCGCGAAGGCCTGCGTATCCACTACTTTCGCGAAGTGCCCAACGAGACGCCGATCCCGGTGCAGGAGTCGATCCTGTATGCCGACGAGCATCTGGTGGTCGCCGACAAGCCGCATTTTCTGCCCGTTACCCCTGCGGGAGAGTACGTGGAGCAGACCCTGCTGCGGCGACTGATTCGCACCCTCGACAATCCCGATCTGGTGCCCTTGCATCGCATTGACCGGCACACGGCAGGACTGGTGCTGTTCTCGGCCAACAAGCAGACCCGGTCGGCCTATCAGGCGCTGTTTCCAACCCGGCAGATTGAAAAGCGCTATGAGGCGATTGCGCCTGCGCTCCCGGACGTGGCGTTTCCACGCGTGCACAAAAGTCGTCTGGTCGATGGCGAACCGTTCTTTCGCATGCAGGAGGGCGAGGGACCGGGCAACACGGAAACCCGTGTGGAAGTCAGCGAGAAAAATGGCGGGCTATGGCGTTACGCGCTGTATCCGGTGACCGGCAAAAAACATCAGCTGCGCGTTCACATGGCCGCCCTGGGCGCCGGCATCTGCAACGACCCGTTCTACCCTGACGTGCTCAAGGACGCCGTGGACGACTACGCCCATCCGCTCAAATTGCTGGCCCAGGGGTTGCGCTTTGTTGACCCGGTGACCGGACAGGAGCGGGTGTTCGAAAGCCGGATCACGCTGGACTGGTAACACGCGGATTTTCGCTGTCCGACCCGGTAACTCCAGACAAAAAAAGACCCGCTCGATTGGCGGGTCTTTTTGCTTTCGGCGGCGGGCTTTTGAAACCCTCGCGATCAAGCCGGTATCACAGTTCTTTAACGGTACGAACCTGATCTTTGTTGATGCGGGTTTCTTTACCGTCCAGCTGTTTGAACTCGTAGAAGCCCGACTCTTCGTCGTATTTCGGCTCGTCGGTTGCCTGGATTTCACGGCCGTCGTTCAGCGTGATCACCGTTGGCGAAGAGCAACCGGCCAGAGAGGCGAGGCTCAATGCAAGCAGGAAGGCGGCAGGAAGAGTCCGTTGTTTCATTGCTGTGTCTCCGGAATTTTGTTTAGTGATGTGTCTGACGCAGAGTGTACCGGCAAAGTTCCATGAAACCTGCCCGCTGCACTCAGGGCATGATCTCGGTCAAGAAGTCAGGGGTGTTGAGGTTGGCCAGACGCGGGTCGTCGGCTTCGCACTGCAGGCCGACGGCGCGCAATTCTGCCAGAGTTCGGCGCGGGCTGCGCTGGCCCTGCTGCCAGTGCTGCTCGAAGACACTCGCGTGACGAGTGGGAATGCAACATAACAGCGGCTCCCACTGTTCACCCTGACGAACCATCACCGGCGCGCCGGGGTTTTCAGCAGCGGTCTGGCGCAGGCCATTGAGCAGCGCGCGATCCAGCAGCGGCATGTCACAGGGGATGACCAGCAGGTAGCCGTGTTTTGCCACGGCAAGGCCTGCGCGAATGCCCGCGTAGGGGCCTGGAAAATCCTGTTGTTCATCCTCGATCAGTGTGTCGGCGTAGCGCGCGTATTGCTCGCGGTTGCGGTTGCACGAAACGATCAGATCATCGGTGAGCGGGCGCACCAACCCATGCAAATGCTCGATAAAAGGCTTGTCGCGCCAGGCAATCAGCCCTTTGTCTCGGCCGCCCATGCGCCGACCCTGGCCGCCGGCGAGCAGCAGGATAGAGCAGGGCGGGAGGGCATCGGAAGGGGTCATGATCAGCTCGGTTGGCGGGGAAAAAAACAGGTGCTGTGATATAACACCGCCCTGTTTCCTCTTCAACCGGACCTCATCATGAAAGCCAAGGCTGACTCGCCTTTCGTACCCCTGAACATCGCTGTTCTGACGGTCAGTGACACCCGTACTTTTGAAACCGACACCTCCGGCCAGATGTTCGTCGACCGCCTGACCACCGCCGGTCACGGCCTGATCGAGCGCGTGCTGCTCAAGGATGACCTTTACAAGATCCGCGCCCAGGTGGCGACCTGGATCGCCGATGATGAAGTGCAAGTCGTGCTCATTACCGGCGGTACCGGTTTCACCGGCCGCGACAGCACCCCGGAAGCCGTGGCCTGCCTGCTGGACAAGCAAGTGGACGGTTTTGGCGAGCTGTTTCGCCAGATTTCCCTGCCCGACATCGGCACCTCGACCATTCAGTCCCGCGCCCTTGCCGGGCTGGCCAACGGCACGCTGGTGTGCTGCCTGCCGGGTTCGACCAACGCGGTGCGCACCGGCTGGGACGGCATTCTTGCTGACCAGTTGAACAATAGCTTTCGCCCGTGCAATTTCGTGCCGCACCTGAAGAAGGCTGAACCCTGCGCGACGCGCGGGTGAGCCATGATGAGCGCACCTGAAAAGAGTCGCCTGATGCCGGTCGAAGAGGCCATGCAGCGATTGATGGACCTCGCCGCCTCCGCGCCGATCACCGAGCGTGAAACCGTGGCGCTGGCCGATGCCCTGGGCCGCGTGCTGGCGCAAGATCTGGTCTCGACGCTGGATTTGCCGCCGTGGCCCAACAGCGCCATGGACGGCTACGCCATGCGCGTGGCGGACTGGACCGGCGAGCCGTTGCCGGTGAGCCAGCGGATCTTCGCCGGGCACGCGCCCGAGCCACTGCAGCCCGGCACCTGCGCGCGGATATTCACCGGCGCGCCAGTACCGGAAGGGGCTGACTGCGTCGAGATGCAGGAGAACGCCGAAGTCCAGGCCGACGCGACAGTGCGCTTTCTCGAACCGTTGAGCGCCGGCCAGAACATTCGCCCGAAAGGGCAGGAGACCACGGTCGGAGACAAGGTGCTGGACGCTGGCACGGTCATGAACCCGATTGAACTGGGTCTGGCGGCGAGCATGGGTTTGGGCCACGTGCAGGTCATGCGTCGCGCCCGGGTTGCCGTACTCTCCACGGGCGATGAGTTGATCGAGCCGGGGCAGCCGCTGGGCCCGGGGCAGATCTACAACAGCAATCGCGTGTTGCTGTGCAGCTGGCTGACGCGGCTGGGCTGCGAAGTGGTCGATGCCGGCATCCTTCCCGACAACCTTGAGAAAACCCGCGCGGCGCTGGGCAGCCTGAACGACGTCGACCTGATCCTCTCCACCGGCGGCGTGTCCGTCGGCGAGGCGGATTTTCTCGGTCACGCGCTGAAGGAAGAGGGCGAGATTGCGCTGTGGAAACTGGCGATCAAACCCGGCAAGCCACTGACCTTCGGCCATTTCCGTGGCGTGCCGGTGATCGGCCTTCCGGGCAATCCGGCTTCGACGCTGGTGACCTTCGCGTTGCTTGCCCGTCCTTATCTGCTCAGACGCATGGGCGTGCAGGCCGTCAAGCCGCTGCAGTTCAAGGTGCCGGCCGCATTTACCTGGACCAAACCGGGGACCCGGCGCGAATACCTGCGCGGACGCCTTGAACAGGGCCGGCTGGTTGCCTACCGCAACCAGAGTTCCGGTGTGCTGCGCAGCGCCGCCTGGGCCGACGGGCTGATCGAGATCGTGGAAGGCACAACGGTGGCGGAGGGCGATTTGCTCAATTTCATTCCGCTGAGCGAAGTCATGGGCTGAGGAGGCTGGTCCTCGGTTCGACGGAAGACCAGCGTCATATGAAGAATTGTGTAGGAGCGGGGGGGGGGGGGGGGGGGGGGGGGGAGGGGGGGGGGGGGGCGGTCTAGGGGGGCGGGGCGGGGGGGGGGGGGGCGGGGGGCGGGGGGGGGGGGGGGGGGGGGGGGG
>NZ_JBTOPV010000033.1:0-35716 GCF_055284355.1 Pseudomonas sp. HP_01
TGGCCCCGCCCGCCGACACCCCCCCCCCCCCCCCCGCCCCTGGCCACGTCCCCCACTCACACCCTGCCCCCCCCCCGGCCCCCCCCCGCCCCCCCCCCCCCCCCCCCCCCCCCCCCCGCTCCTGCAAATGAGGCGTTCCCTTAGTTCAACTCATCATCCGCCGGATACCGGCTCGCGTTCAGGCTCTCCTTGATCTTGCGCAGATGCGGCTGGAAATCGACGCCCCGACGCAGGGTCATGCCGGTCGCCAGCACATCCAGCACCGTCAGCTGGACGATTCGCGACGTCATGGGCATATAAATGTCGGTGTCTTCCGGCAGCGGGATATTCAGGCTCAACGTGCTGGCTTTTGCCAGCGGCGAGTCGGCAGCCGTCAGGCCCAGCACCGACGCGCCGTTCTCGCGAGCGATGCGCGCCACCTCCACCAACTCGCGGGTGCGCCCCGTGTAGGAAATGATCACGAACAGCTCGCCGGTATGGGCCACCGAGGCCAGCATGCGCTGCACCAGCACGTCGGCGTGGGCCGTGACGGCAAGATTGAAGCGAAAGAATTTATGCTGCGCGTCCAGTGCGACCGGCGCCGAAGCACCAAGACCGAAGAAGTGGATCTGCCGCGCCTGAATCAACAGGTCGACCGCTTTGCTGATCAGGTTGGGGTCAAGCACTTGGCACACGCTGTCGAGGGATGCGATGGCGCTGCCAAAAATCTTGCGGGTGTAGGCTTCCGGATTGTCATCGGCTTCCACCGCCCGGCTGACGTAGGCGGCGCCGCTGGCCAGGCTCTGGGCCAGCTGCAGTTTCAGTTCCGGATAGCCGCTGACATCGAAGGAGCGGCAGAAGCGGTTGACCGTCGGCTCACTGACCTTTGCCGCCTGCGCCAGCGCGGCGATGCTGAACCGGGTGGCCTGCTGCGGATTGCTCAGAATCGCCTCGGCGACCTTGCGCTCGGCCTTGTTCAGCTCTTCCAGACGACTCTGGATCTGCTCCAGAAGATTGCGTACACGGTCCATTGTTTGTCCTTCTGATGAAACGGCGACAGGCCGGGGAACAGGCCTTTATTTGCAGAGTGGGAATTTGGGCCTTTAGCCTGTCGCAAAGGTGGCCTATCGTACTGAGGGCCTGTGGTGATCACCACTCTAATGTGGTTCTGGTGGGAATGTTGTGGTTATTACTACATTCGGCCTTGAGTAACGCCTTTAAAAAAGGTATTTGTAGCTTAACTTGATAAAAGAACCAACATTATGCTCTCGATTACGGTTGAACCGTGCACTTTTGCGTTGTTTGGCGCCTTGGGTGACCTGGCGGTGCGCAAACTGTTTCCTGCGTTGTACCAGCTTGATCGAGCTGGACTGCTGCATACCGAGACCCGAATTATTGCGTTGGCCCGTGAGCCCGGCACTCCCGAGGAGCACCTGGCCTACATCGATAAAAGCCTGCGTCGCTTCGTCCCCGAGGCGCAGCTTGAGACCGAGCACGTGGAGCGTTTTCAGGCTCGCCTGAGTTACCTGCACGTGGACTTCCTCAAGGGCGAGGATTACGTCGCGCTCGCCGAAGCCGTGGGCGACGCGCCAACCATGATTGCCTACTTCGCGACCCCTGCGTCTGTCTACGGCGCCATCTGCGAGAACCTTGCGCTGGTCGGCCTGACCGACCGCACCCGCGCGGTGCTGGAAAAACCCATCGGCCACGACCTTGCGTCGTCCCGTCGCGTCAATGACGCCGTTGCCAAGTTCCTGCCTGAAACCCGCATCTACCGGATCGATCACTACCTGGGCAAAGACACGGTGCAGAACCTCATCGCCCTGCGTTTTGCCAACAGTCTGTTCGAGACGCAGTGGAACCAGAACCACATCTCCCACGTGGAAATCACCGTGGCAGAGAAGGTCGGTATCGAAGGGCGCTGGGGCTATTTCGACCAGGCCGGCCAGCTTCGCGACATGATTCAGAACCACCTGCTGCAGCTGCTGTGTCTGATCGCGATGGACCCGCCCAGCGACCTGTCCGCCGACAGCATCCGTGACGAGAAGGTGAAGGTGCTCAAGGCACTGGCGCCGTTCACGCCGGAGCGTCTGGCCACCCAGGTGGTGCGCGGTCAATACATCGCCGGTTACAGTGACGGCAAGCCGGTGCCCGGGTATCTGGAGGAAGAGAACTCCAACACCCAGAGCGACACTGAAACATTCGTCGCCATTCGTGCCGACATCCGTAACTGGCGTTGGTCAGGCGTGCCGTTCTACCTGCGGACCGGCAAGCGCATGCCGCAAAAGCTGTCGCAGATCGTGATTCACTTCAAAGAGCCGCCGCATTACATCTTCGCCCCCGAGCAGCGCTTGCAGATCAGCAACCGCCTGATCATCCGTCTGCAGCCCGATGAAGGCATCTCGCTGCAAGTGATGACCAAGGATCAGGGCCTGGACAAGGGCATGCAACTGCGCAGCAATCCTTTGCAACTGAGCTTCTCCGACGCCTACCGCAGCGCCCGTGTGCCGGACGCCTACGAGCGGTTGTTGCTGGAGGTCATGCGTGGCAATCAGAACCTGTTTGTCCGCAAAGACGAAATCGAATACGCCTGGCAATGGTGCGACCAGTTGATCGCTGGCTGGAAAAAGGCGGGCGACGCGCCCAAGCCTTACCCGGCCGGTTCCTGGGGGCCGATGAGCTCCATTGCTTTGATTACGCGTGACGGGAGGT
The DNA here is from genome assembly GCF_055284355.1 of Pseudomonas sp. HP_01. Classification (NCBI taxonomy): domain Bacteria; kingdom Pseudomonadati; phylum Pseudomonadota; class Gammaproteobacteria; order Pseudomonadales; family Pseudomonadaceae; genus Pseudomonas; species Pseudomonas sp. HP_01. The sequence continues at coordinate 2,692 of NZ_JBTOPV010000033.1, forward strand.
CCTGGTATGGCGATATGTGAACTTGAATTTCCGGCGGGTCTGAAGGCCCACGAATTCGATAATCCTGAAGTGCTGGCGAACGCGCTGGCCGATCACGTGGCTGAGCGCCTGGGGGCTGCAATTTCCAGTAATCCCCACGGCACGGCCACGCTGGTGGTGTCGGGTGGCAAAAGTCCGGTGGCGTTTTTCAAAGCGCTGGCGCAGAAGCCGCTCCAGTGGTCGAAAGTCTGCGTGAGTGTGGCCGATGAGCGCTGGGTGCCGACCGAGCACGCCGACAGCAACGAAGGCCTGCTCAAGCGTTTTCTGCTTCAGGGCCCGGCAGCGGAAGCGGAGTTCTTCAGTCTGTACCGTCCGATCACGACAGTTGATGAAGCTGCCGCGGCGACTGACGAGGCGCTCCAGGCGCTGCAGAAGATCGACGTGCTGATCCTGGGCATGGGCGATGACGGGCATACCGCATCGCTGTTCCCCGACAGCCCGCACCTGAAGGAAGCCCTGGACCTCAACAGCGATCGTCGCTGCCTGCCCATGCTCGCACCGACCGTCCCGCATCAGCGTCTGACCCTGACGCGTCCGGTACTGGCGTCGGCAGCGACCACCATTCTGTCTGTTTCCGGCCAGGCCAAACTCGATACATTGCGCACTGCACTGGCAGGCGATGACCTCGCCGAAATGCCTGTGCGCGCGTTCCTCAACCCGTCTCTAGAGATCTACTGGTGCCCATAAGCAAAGGATCAGCCGCCATGGAAAATACCCAAGTGAAACAGCCGTTGAATAGCATGGCGAGCAAGATTGCCCAGATCGACGCACTCTGCGCAAAAGCGAAGATTCTGCCGGTCATTACCATTGCCCGTGAACAGGACGTTCTGCCGCTTGCCGATGCCCTGGCCGCTGGCGGCCTGAATGCGCTGGAAATCACCCTGCGCTCCGAGTTCGGCCTCAAAGCCATTCGCATGCTGCGTGATGCGCGTCCAGAGCTGAGCGTTGGCGCCGGCACCATTCTCGACCGCCACATGCTCAAGGCGGCCGAGGAGGCGGGTTCACAGTTCATCGTCACCCCCGGCAGCACCCAGGATCTGCTGGAAGCCGCCGCGCTGAGCGAATTGCCGCTGCTGCCAGGCATCAGCAGCGCTTCGGAAATCATGATCGGTTACGCGCTGGGTTATCGTCGCTTCAAGCTGTTTCCGGCGGAAATCAGTGGCGGCGTTGGTGCAATCAAAGCACTGGGCGGTCCATTCCCGGAAGTGCGCTTCTGCCCAACCGGCGGCGTCAGTGCGGCCAACCTGAAAAACTACATGGCGCTGCCCAACGTGATGTGCGTCGGCGGCACATGGATGATCGATAACGCGTGGGTGAAGAACGGCGACTGGCAGCGGATTACCGACGCCACTGCCGAAGCAATCGCGCTGTTCGACTGAGTCTGGATCCGGCGGTCATGCGTACGCTTAGACAGCCTCCGTTCAAGTGGGGGCTGGTTAACTGCTGAGCATGATCCGTTTATGGCGCCCCTCGGGGCGTTGCTGCAGAAGTCGTTGTTGCATGGCTTTTTTACGGTGTTCCTTGGTCGGGAACGCCGTTTTTTTTTGCGCTGTTCATACGCAATACATATGTACCGCACAGGCAGTGGCTGGAGCGCTTATCTTTGCCGCTCCTTTGTAGTTCGTTTCTCGATGGATTTACGGCGCCTTCGTCATGAAGGCGCCGTCTTTTTTTCTGCGGTCCTTTCGGGGGCCTTGATCCCGGCGCTGAATGGGGGTGCAGGCCTCACGCCAGCGCGCGGAGCGCTGCCACCAACTGGTCAACGTCCTTTGCCGACGTGGTGAATCCCGGCGTGATGCGAATGCACGCCCCGCAGGCCGAGCCCTCTCGCGTGACTGCAAAAATACCGTGCTCATCGAGCAGGCGCTTGACCATGAGTTCCTGATCCCCGTGACGGCTGAACCGGAATGACGTGATCCCGCAATACAGCCGAGGGTCGTCCGGCGTCAGCACGTCAATGCCTTCGATAGCGCGCGCCTGAGTGACCCATAGGTCTCGCAGGTAAGCCAGGCGTGCGCCTTTGGCCGGAGCACCGCCCATGGCCCGATGGTCGGCGAACACTTTGGGCAGTGTCATCAGCGCCGGGATATTCGGCGTCCCGTACGGCACGCGGCCGAGGATGTCGTCCGCACCGTAGCGCTCGTCTGCCATGTCGGGGTCGATGGCGCTCAGGCGTTCCTGCTTCACATAAATAAAGCCCAGGCTCAGCGGCGCGCCTATCCATTTCTGCAGGTTGAAGCCGGCGAACGACACGCCGAGATCAGCAAGCTCGAAATCCAGCAGGCCCAAGGCATGGGCGCCATCCAGAATGACCTCGATGCCGTTGGCTTTAGCCAGCTCGGCGATGGCCTTCACTGGCATCACCAGACCGGTCCGGTGGGTGACGTACGTCAGCGCCACCAGTTTGAGTCGTGGGTGAGCGGCAAACGCTTCGCGGTAGGTCTGCAGCAACCCGTCGTGGCTCGCGGGGTGCTGGTGAGTGACCTCAATCACCTCCACGCCGCGATTCTTCGCCAACCAGCGCATGCCAGTCTGGACGCTGTTGTAGTCCAGGTCGCTGACCAGCACCTGGTCGCCAGCCACGAGGCCGTTGTAGTTGCGAATCAGCGCTTGCACCGACTCCGACGCGGAGCGGGTGAGGGCGACTTCGCGGGCTGGCACGTTGAGCAGATCGGCGAGATCGGCGCGAATCACCTCGCTGTCCTCGAAGTCGAACTTCTGCCGCACATAGACCGAGTTGCTGCGATTGACGTAAGCGAGGTTCTGCTCGTAATCCTTGAGTGCCGCGCGGGTCATGCGGCCGAAATAGCCGTATTCGAAATTGACCGGCCCCGGTTCGACGTCGTACTGCGCCGCGACCTGCTGCCAGAACGCTTCGTCCCGAGCCTGTTCATCCGCCAATTCCGTTATTGCGTATGCAGTGCTGTTCATCAAGCGGCTCGCTTTTATCAATGGACGTTTTAGTTGAAACGAATGGGCGTTTTCGAAGGGCCCGGCCGCAGAGGTTCGCGAGGCCGGGTGCGCAGCGGATCCAGCAACGCCGAAAGGCCGTTGTGATCAATCTCGTGCATCAGTGCCAGCAGGCTGCCCAGCTCACCTGCCGGGAAACCCTGCCGGGCGAACCAGTTCAGGTAGTCACCTGGCAGGTCCGCCAGCAATCGCCCTTGATACTTGCCGAACGGCATTTCGCGAGCCACCAATAGTTTGAGTTTCTCTGGATTCATCCAATAACCGCTTATCCGTTCGAGTGAACTTGAAAGATACGTGCATTCTGCAATTGCGCAAACACACAGATCATGCAGAAAGCGCGGCGCGACTGTCGCTTGATATTATTAACTCATTGTAAATTAAGGATATTCTTTATCAGCAAAAGCTGGCATGCACAGTGCAATATCTATCTTATCGAGTGTTTCGTTAACCAAACCTTTGATAAACCTGCCAGAAAGGAACCGCAAAATGTCGGATATCAACAAAGAAGCCATCTCTATTCTGAATGACTTGATCGAGACCAGCATTGACGGTGAGAAAGGTTTTCACACTGCTGCTGAAGACGCCAAGAACCCGGAAATCAAGGCCTACCTGCTTTCCCGCTCCTCTGGCTGCAAGACTTCGGTTGCCGAGCTGCAAGCTGAAGTACGCGCACTGGGCGGCGATCCAGAAGATTCGTCCAGCATTGCTGGCGGCGCACACCGTCTGTGGGTCAACCTGAAAAGCGCATTGAGCGGCAAAAACGACGAAGCCGTACTCAACGAAGTCGAAAGCGGTGAAGACCACGCGCTGAAGGCTTACAAAGAAGCGTCGCAGAAAGCGACTGAGAAAAACCTGCCGGTCAACGTTACCAGCTTGATCCAGCGTCAGCTGCAGGGCGTGCAAGCGAACCATGACAAGGTCAAAGCCTTGCGCAACACCGTTCGTGCTGCCAACAAGTAATTCGCGGTAGTTCGGAAAAACGCCAGCCAGTCTGGCGTTTTTTTATGCCTGCTGTTCCGCGAAGGGCGCAACGTACGGTTCGACTTCCACGCGGTTCCTGCCGTTTTTCTTGGCGCGGTACAGGGCACGATCAGCAGCATGAAACAGCAGTTCGGGCTGATCGTGGGTTACCGGCAGATGCGTGGCGACGCCGATGCTCACCGTGATGGGCACTGTGTCCTCAGCGAAAGGCGGAAGTGCTTCAATTGCAAGGCGCAGCTTTTCTGCAATGACACAGGCACCTGCCTTGTCGGTTTCCGGGAGCACCACCATGAATTCTTCACCGCCATACCGGGCGGCGAGGTCACCTGGCCTGCGGATGCTGGCGGCGAGCGTCTGGGCGACGCTGCGCAGTGCAACGTCGCCGCCATGATGTCCGTGTCGGTCATTGAAGGCCTTGAAGTGGTCCACATCAATCATCAGTAATGCCAGAGGCCTTCCCGAACGCATGCTTCGCGCCCATTCCTGCTTGAGCACCTGATCCAGCCTGCGCCGGTTGGCCAGACCGGTCAGCCCGTCCGTAGATGCCAGGCCAGCCAGTTCGCGCTCGGCGTTTTGGCGCAGACGCAGCTGACGGCCCAATAGCCAGGACAGCAGCAGAATGCCGATGCAGAGCAGGCCAGTGGCGCCCGCCACCAACATTGCATTGCGCTGCCAGACGGCATAGACGTCGTCCCGCGATTGCGCCACCACCACAATGAGTGGCAGGTCACCGACCCGAGAAAACGTATACAGGCGCTGAACGCCGTCAAGATCGGATACCGCGGTGAAACTGCCATTGACCTCCGACAGCACGCGTTTGAAGTTCTGGCGCATGCTGAAGTCCTGGCCTACATAGGTCCGACCATTGGATTCAGGCTGCCGGGCGAGGAGTATCCCGTTGGCACCTAACAAGTTGATGGTGCTCCCCGGGCCGACGTCCAGCGTGCGAAACAACTGGTCGAAGTAAGTCAGCCTCATGGACGCGCTGGCCACGCCAACGAACCTGCCGTCATTTGAAGGGATGCGGCGGCTGAAACTTATGCACAGGTCTTTGAAGCCCCATCGGGTACGAAACGGTCCGTCGACCAGCAGTGCAAGGGAATTGTTGTCCCGGTGATGCTGGAAACTCGACCTGTCAGAGAAGTTATCCTGACGCGGTGTCAACGAGGTCGAGTCGGCAATGATGCTCCCCGTCTCGTTCAGCAACACCAGATCACCCTTGTAAGGCGCGGCAGTAGCGCGATCAAAGAGTACCAACTGACGCAACTCAGGCGAGATGGTCCCAAGGTCCGGTCTCAGCCATGCAGAGATCAGCCCTTGGAGCGAGGTATCATAAAGTTCGGCATTGCGTTGGACGTCAGCATCGATAAGCTGCACGACGTTGTTCGCCGCACGCACGGAGGCTTCGTTGGCGCTGCCCAGCTCCCTGAACAGCAGCCACGCAACGATTGCCATAATCGCCATGACCGCCAGAACGCTGCCCAGAAGGAGCATCTTCTCGGACCCCGACCTGCTCCTTCGCACAAACGTCCGCGTGAATGACAGTGGCATCGCTCATCTCTGACGGTAATGGACGCGTCGCCCAGGCGTAAGCTTATTCGCCTTCGTCAAACTTGTTGTTGATCAGCTCCACCAGTCCCGCCAGCGCGGCCTCGGCGTCTTCACCTTCGGTAGCCAGATGAATCAGGGTGCCCTTGCCGGCAGCGAGCATCATGACGGCCATGATGCTTTTGCCATCGACCATGGTTTCCGGCGTGCGGCCAACCCTGATCTGACACGGGTACTTGCCGGCGACACCCACGAACTTGGCGGCGGCCCGGGCGTGCAGACCCAGCTTGTTGATGATGGTGATTTCTAGAGCGGGCATCGCGATGGAGGTCCTTTCAGCTTAGGTCGCGGTGGCGGACCTGAACATTCTTGAGCGATTGCTGCAGCACCTGACCCAGACGTTCTGTCAGGTAGACGGAGCGGTGGTGTCCGCCGGTGCAGCCAATGGCGATAGTGACGTAGGCGCGGTTGCTGGCGGCGAAGCGCGGCAACCACTTGTTGAGGTACGCAAAGATGTCCTGGAACATCTCTTCGACGTCCGGCTGAGCTGCAAGGTAATCGGCAACCGGCTTGTCGAGGCCCGACTGCTCGCGCAGCTCCGGTTTCCAGTACGGATTGGGCAGGCAGCGCACGTCGAACACCAGGTCGGCGTCCACGGGCATGCCGCGCTTGAAGCCGAAGGATTCGATGAGGAAGGCGGTGCCCGGCTCGGGTTTGTTCAGCAGGCGCAGTTTAAGAATGTCGCGCAGCTGGTAGAGATTCAGGTGCGTGGTGTCGACCGTCAGATCAGCCAGGTCGATGATCGGACCGAGCAGGGTTTTCTCGTCACGAATCGCCTCGGCCAGCGAGCGTGTTGCCGTGCTCAGCGGGTGACGACGTCGGGTCTCGGAAAAACGCTTGAGCAGGGTTGCTTCATCGGCATCGAGAAACAGCACGTCGCACTGGATATGGCGGGCGCGAACTTCGGCGAGCATGCGCGGGAATCGTGTCAGGTGACTGGGCAGGTTGCGCGCATCAATCGAGACAGCTAATAAAGGCTCAGCCAGCTCGGTGTTGATCAGCGCGCGCTCGGCCAGCTCAGGGAGCAGGCCGGCGGGAAGATTGTCGACACAGTAGAAGCCGCTGTCTTCAAGGACATCGAGGGCCGTGCTCTTGCCGGAGCCGGAGCGGCCGCTGACGATGATCATGCGCATGATCAGTGACCGTTCTGGACGTCGAGCACGACGTTGTAGAGCTCTTCGCCTGTCTTGGCGCCGCGCAGGCGCTTACGCACCTCGGCCTGATCAAGCATGCTGGCGATCTGGCGCAGCAGTTCGAGATGGGCATCGGTGGCCGCTTCCGGGACCAGCAGCACAAAAAGCAGGTCAACCGGTGCGCCGTCAATGGCGTCGAAATCTATGGGTTTCTCGAGATGCAGCACGGCGCTGACGGGCGTTGAACAGCCCTTCAGCCTACAGTGGGGAATGGCGATGCCATTGCCGAATCCGGTAGAACCGAGCTTTTCACGGGCAGTAAGACTTTCAAACATCACCTGCTCATCAAGATCAGGCACCTGCTTGCTGATCACGTTGGCGATCTTTTGGAGTACGGCTTTTTTGCTGCCGCCTGGCACGTTCACGAGGGAACGGCCAGGGGTCAGGATATTTTCAAGTCGGATCATGAGTGGGGAGTGTCAGCGAGCAGTCGCGCCTTGCAGCAGACTTTGCTGTTTTTCCTTATGTTTTTTGAGTTGGCGGTCAAGCTTGTCGGCAAGCAGGTCAATGGCTGCATACATGTCGTCGTGTTCGGCGTTGGCAACCACTTCAGCGCCAGGAACATGCAGGGTGGCTTCGATTTTCTGCTTGAGCTTCTCGACCTCCATCGTGACCTGCACATTCGTGATCTTGTCAAAGTGGCGTTCCAGTCGGGCGAGCTTCTCGCCGATGTAGGTACGCAGAGGTTCGGTCACTTCCAGCTGGTGTCCACTGATGTTGACTTGCATACAGCTTCTCCTTCGTTGCCAGTGCATTAAGAGGCAGGCGTAATGCCTGCCACTGAAACACTTTGACGTGTGGCCTTTACATCAGCCGCTTGCGTTCGCTGGACGGCGAAATCCCAAGGGATTCGCGGTACTTGGCGACTGTGCGACGGGCCACTTGAATGCCTTGTGCTTCCAGTAAACCAGCGATCTTGCTGTCACTCAACGGCTTTTTCTGATTTTCCGCGGCGACCAGTTTTTTGATGATCGCGCGAATCGCCGTGGACGAGCATTCGCCGCCTTCGGAGGTGCTGACGTGGCTGGAAAAGAAATATTTGAGTTCGTAGATCCCGCGCGGGGTGTGCATGAATTTCTGCGTGGTCACCCGGGAAATCGTCGATTCGTGCATGCCGACCGCTTCGGCGATGTCATGCAGAACCAGCGGCTTCATGGCCTCGTCGCCGTACTCGAGGAAGCCGCGCTGGTGTTCGACGATTTGCGTGGCCACCTTCATCAGCGTCTCGTTGCGGCTCTGCAGGCTTTTGATGAACCAGCGGGCTTCCTGCAGTTGATTGCGCATGAAGGTGTTGTCGGCACTGGTATCGGCGCGACGCACGAATCCTGCGTATTGCGGATTGACCCGCAGGCGCGGCACGGATTCCTGGTTCAGCTCCACCAGCCAGCGCTCGTTGTCCTTGCGCACAATGACGTCAGGCACGACGTATTCAGCTTCACTGGACTCGATCTGTGAGCCGGGCCGCGGGTTGAGGCTCTGGACCAGCTCAATGACCTGACGCAGGTCGTCTTCCTTGAGCTTCATGCGGCGCATCAGTTGCGCATAGTCGCGGCTGCCCAGCAGGTCGATGTATTCGCTGACCAGCTTCTGGGCTTCCGCCAGCCACCTGGTTTTGGCCGGCAACTGGCGAAGCTGCAGCAGGAGGCATTCACTCAGGTTGCGAGCGCCGATGCCGGCAGGCTCGAACTGCTGGATGCGGTGCAGAACGGCTTCTATCTCATCCAGCTCGATATCGAGTTCGGGATCGAATGCGTCGAGCAATTCTTCAAGTGTTTCGTCGAGGTAGCCCTGGTTGTTGATGCAGTCGATCAGGGTCACGGCGATCAGGCGATCGGTGTCGGACATCGGCGCCAGGTTGAGCTGCCAGAGCAGGTGGCTTTGCAGGCTCTCGCCAACAGAAGTGCGGGTGGTGAAATCCCACTCGTCATCGTCATTGCTGGGCAGGCTGCTGGCGCTGGTTTGATAGACGTCTTCCCACGCGGTGTCGACGGGCAGCTCGTTGGGGATGCGCTCGTTCCAGTCGCCCTCATCCAGATTGTCGACGGTAGGCGCCGATTCCTGATAGGTGGGCTCCTGAACATCAGCGTTGGGCTTTTGCTCTACGTTATCCGCCAAGGGGTCGGCATTGTCGAAATCGTCGCCTTCCTCCTGCCGTTCCAGCATCGGGTTCGACTCCAGCGCCTCCTGAATCTCCTGTTGGAGATCCAGCGTCGACAGCTGAAGCAAGCGGATTGCCTGTTGCAGCTGAGGCGTCATCGTCAGCTGCTGGCCCATTCTCAAGACTAGCGAAGGTTTCATGGCAGGGCTTAACACCTTATTCGCCGGCGCACTGCGCGCCATTTACTACCAGGGCGCCGATGGCGCCAACTTAAGCAAATTATATGCCTGAAGCTGGAGGGTTTGCCTAGAGTGTGATGACAATTAAAAAACGAGGTCGGCGATAGCGCGCGCTGCGGGGCACCGCACGACCTCATGTCATCACTGCGGTTACAGGCGGAACTCGTGACCCAGATACACTTCCTTGACCAACTGGTTGGCCAGGATGGATTCGGCGTCGCCTTCGGCAATTAGCTGCCCATCGTTGACGATGTAGGCGGTTTCGCAGATATCCAGCGTTTCACGCACGTTGTGGTCGGTGATCAGCACGCCGATCCCTTTGGCCTTGAGGTGGTGAATGATCTGCTTGATGTCGCCTACGGAAATAGGGTCGACACCGGCGAAGGGTTCGTCGAGCAGAATGAATTTCGGCGAAGTGGCGAGGGCGCGTGCGATTTCCACACGGCGACGTTCACCACCCGACAGGCTCATCCCCAGGTTGTCGCGAATGTGGGTGATGTGGAATTCCTGCAGCAGGCTCTCCAGCTCCTTGCGGCGGGCAGCGCGATCGAGCTCGTTGCGGGTCTCCAGGATCGCCATGATGTTGTCCGAGACGGAGAGCTTGCGGAAGATCGATGCTTCCTGTGGCAGGTAGCCAATACCGGCGCGTGCGCGGCCGTGCATCGGCTGGTGGCTGACGTCCTGGTCGTCGATCAGGACGCGACCCTGATCCGCCTGAACCAGGCCGACGATCATGTAGAAGCAGGTGGTCTTGCCGGCGCCGTTGGGGCCGAGCAGGCCGACGATCTGGCCGCTCTCGATGGACAGGCTGACGTCACGTACGACCTGGCGGCTTTTATAGGCCTTGGCCAGGTGTTGGGCTTTCAGCGTTGCCATTACTGGGCCTTCTGCTGGTCGGTTTTCTTTTTCGGCTGGATGACCATGTCGATGCGAGGGCGTGGGGCGGTGACCTTGGTGCCATTGGCACGACCGGCGTTCACGACCTGCTTGACGGTGTCATAGACGATTTTCTCGCCTTCGGACGTGTTGCCGTCGTTGACTACTTTGGCCTTGTCGATCAGCACGATGCGGTTCTGGGCCGCGAAGTACTGGATGGTAACGCCCCAGGCCTGAACGATCGGCTTGTCCACCGATGGCTTCTGCTCGTAGTAAGCCAGGTTGCCCACGGACGTAAACACGTCCACGTCGCCTTGCGGTGTACGGGTGATGGTCACGGTGTTGCCGGTGATCTTCATCGTGCCCTGGGTGATGATGACATTGCCTTTGTAAGTGGCGATGCCTTGCTTGTCGTCCAGTTGCGCGTCATCCGACTGAATGTGGATGGGTTGATCGCGATCCGTCGGCAGAGACCAGGCGCTCGCGCTTCCCAGTGCTGCGCCCAGGCCGAGCAAAAAAGGAAGGGTTTTAACGAGCCTCATACTGTCCTCTTACGTTGGATAGCAGGTTCATCCTGCTTTCTTTCAGATACGCTTTCATACCCGTGCCGGTCGTTACACCGCCAAGGCCGTCGATTCTAACGGGTTGGGCAGTCTCCGCATATTGCTTCTGCGGGAATACAGTCATGCGGCTGCTGGTGATGATGGTGGTACGGTTCTTTTCGTCGGTGCGGTTGATGCGCACCGAGTCGATCAGCTCGACGTGATCACCCCCCGGCGACACTTCGGCGCGAACGCTCTGTACGTGCCACGGGAAGGTCGAGCCGCGATACATCTGCAGCACCGGCGTGGTCATCAGGGTGACGTCGGTGGCTTTCAAGTGCTCGACCTTGTCGGCGGTCATGTCGTACTGCATGGTCCCGTCGGGCAGGTACTGAATGCTGTGGGCGTTGGTCGCATAGTAATCGACAGCGCTTTCATCCACGGCAGCCTTGGGTTGATCGAGGAAGCTTTCCGGACTGATGTTCCAGTAGCCGACCGCTGCCAGCAGCAGTGCCAGCACACCGAACAGCAGAAACGTACGAAACTTTTTGCTCAGCATAAATGCACTTCTATAGGTAGGCGGCGTGAGCCGCTTCGAGGTTGCCCTGAGCTTTCAGGATCAACTCGCAGAATTCGCGGGCAGCGCCTTCGCCGCCACGTGCCTGGGTGGTGCCATGGGCGTGCTCGCGAACAAAGCCGGCAGCGTTGGCAACGGCCATGCCCAGACCGACCCGGCGAATGACCGGCAGGTCGGGCAAATCGTCACCCAGATACGCGACGTGCTCGTAGCTTAGATTCAGTTGTTGCAAAAGCTCGTCGAGAACCACGAGTTTGTCTTCGCGGCCCTGATAAAGATGTGCGATGCCGAGGTTCTTCGCGCGCCGCTCAACCACGGGCGTCTTGCGCCCGCTGATGATGGCTGTCGTCACGCCCGAGTTGATGAGCATCTTGATGCCCTGGCCGTCGAGGGTGTTGAACGTCTTGAACTCGCTGCCGTCTTCGAGGAAATACAGGCGCCCATCGGTCAGTACGCCATCGACATCGAAGATGGCCAGTTTGATGTTCTTGCCGCGTTGCATCAGGTCATTCATATCGGCGCTCATTTACATGACTCCTGCGCGGAGCAGGTCTTGAAGGTTGAACGCGCCAACCGGGCGATCGTTCTCGTCGACCACGATGAGTGCGCCGATCTTGTTGTCTTCCATGATTTTCAGGGCTTCGGCCGCCAGCATTTCCGGGCGCACGGTCTTGCCGTGGACGGTCATCACTTCATCGATGCTGGCCTGGCGTATGTCGATCGGGCGATCCAGCGTGCGACGCAAATCACCGTCCGTGAAGATACCGGCAAGGCGGCCATCGCTCTCGATAATGGCCGTCATGCCCAGCCCCTTGCGGGTCATTTCCATCAGCGAGTCGCGAAGCGGCGTGCCCCGCGCAACCTGCGGGAGGTCGACGCCAGTGTGCATGACATGCTCGACCTTCAACAGCAGCCGACGACCCAGCGCACCGCCCGGGTGGGAAAAGGCGAAGTCTTCGGCGGTGAAGCCTCTGGCGTCCAGTAGCGCAACGGCCAGGGCGTCGCCCATGACCAGCGCCGCCGTGGTGGAGGAGGTGGGCGCCAGATTCAGCGGGCAGGCTTCTTTTTCGACCCGCGCATTGAGGTTGACGTCTGCGGCCTTGGCCAGCGTTGACTCCGGGTTGCCGGTCAGGCTGATCATCTTGATGCCCAGGCGCTTGATCAAAGGCAGCAATGTGACGATCTCGGCTGTCGTACCCGAATTGGACAGGGCAAGGATGATGTCGGCGCTGGTGATCATGCCCATGTCGCCGTGGCTGGCCTCGGCCGGGTGCACAAAAAACGAAGGGGTGCCGGTGCTGGCAAGGGTGGCAGCGATCTTCTTGCCGATATGCCCGGACTTGCCCATACCGACCACGACCACGCGGCCCTGGCTGCCCAGAATCATGTCGCACGCGCTGACGAAATCGGCATTGATGTGCGCAAGCAAACCTTCCACTGCTTCTATTTCAAGGCGGATGGTGCTCTGTGCCGATTCAATCAGATTGCGCGCATTGGACATATCGGAAGGGGTCGCTTGGTCAAAAGCCGGGGATTATAGCGGCAATGTTCAAAAGCCTCACGCTTCATCGTTGCTGTTTGTTTAATGAAAGGGCGCGTCCTTCAGCAACTGAGTGATAACGGCTGACGATGGGTACGAAATTTCCACGCCGTCCTTAATGCCGTTCTTTGTTTGCGACTTGACGCGTTGGAGCTTGGGCGGCGTGCGACAGCGGTGGTATAGTCCGCCGCTTGTTCGGCCCCTCCATAAGTGTGTCGTTCGTCAAGAACGCGGCATCTGAGAGACAGGTTGCATCGCAAGGAGTTTAGATGAGTGCCGATAACGCCTACGCGGTCGAGCTGAAGGGCGTTTCCTTCAAGCGCGGTGCGCGCAGCATCTTCAATAATGTGGACATCCGCATCCCCCGGGGCAAAGTCACCGGCATCATGGGACCGTCGGGCAGTGGTAAAACAACACTGCTGCGGTTGATGGGCGCACAACTGCGTCCAAGCGCGGGTGAAGTCTGGGTCAATGGCCAGAATTTGCCAAAGCTTTCGCGCAGCGATCTGTTCGATGCGCGCAAGCAGATGGGCGTGCTCTTTCAGAGCGGCGCACTGTTCACCGATCTCGACGTTTTCGAAAACGTGGCGTTCCCGCTGCGGGTTCACACCAAGCTGCCTGAAGACATGATCCGCGACATCGTTCTGCTCAAGCTGCAGGCGGTGGGGCTTCGTGGCGCAGTCGACTTGATGCCCGACGAGCTGTCGGGTGGCATGAAGCGCCGTGTTGCACTGGCGCGCGCCATCGCGCTGGATCCCCAGATTCTCATGTACGACGAACCCTTCGTGGGCCAGGACCCTATCGCCATGGGCGTGCTGGTTCGGCTGATCCGGCTGCTCAATGATGCGCTGGGCATCACCAGTATCGTGGTGTCCCACGACCTCGCCGAGACCGCGAGTATTGCCGACTATCTCTATGTCGTCGGCGATGGTCAGGTGCTGGGGCAGGGCACACCGCAGGAACTGATGCAGTCGGATAACCCTCGTATACGTCAGTTCATGACGGGTGATCCCGACGGGCCGGTGCCTTTCCATTATCCGGCGCCGGATTATCGCGACGATCTTTTGGGGAAGCGCTGATGCGCAGAAAGTCTTTAATGGATCGCGTACGCCTGATGGGGCGTTCGACGATCGATATAGTTGCAGTGCTGGGTCGTTCAGGGATTTTTCTGGTTCATGCGTTGCTCGGGCGCGGCGGAATCGGTGGTGGCTTCCAGCTGCTCCTTCGTCAGCTGCACTCGGTGGGCGTCATGTCACTGGCCATTATCGTCGTATCCGGCGTATTTATCGGCATGGTGCTGGCGCTGCAAGGCTTCAGCATTCTCGCCAAATATGGCTCCGAACAGGCCGTGGGGCAGATGGTTGCCCTGACGTTGCTGCGTGAACTCGGCCCGGTCGTTACCGCTCTATTGTTCGCCGGCCGTGCAGGCTCTGCGCTCACCGCTGAAATCGGCAACATGAAATCGACCGAGCAGTTGTCCAGCCTCGAGATGATTGGCGTCGATCCGCTCAAATACATCGTCGCGCCGCGTCTCTGGGCAGGCTTCATTTCGCTTCCGGTTCTGGCGCTGATTTTCAGCGTGGTGGGCATTTGGGGTGGTTCATGGGTGGCGGTCGACTGGCTGGGCGTTTACGAAGGCTCCTTCTGGGCCAACATGCAGAACAGCGTTTCGTTTACCGATGATGTACTCAACGGTGTCATCAAGAGCGTCGTGTTCGCTTTTGTCGTCACCTGGATTGCCGTGTTTCAGGGCTATGACTGCGAGCCCACGTCCGAAGGGATCAGTCGCGCCACGACCAAGACCGTGGTCTACGCCTCATTGGCCGTACTGGGCCTGGACTTTATTATGACCGCCTTGATGTTTGGAGACTTCTGATGCAAAACCGCACCCTCGAAACCGGTGTAGGCCTGTTTCTGCTGGCCGGGATCCTGGCTTTGCTCCTGCTCGCCCTGCGCGTCAGCGGTCTGAGCGCCAGCGCCAACACCGACACTTATAAACTTTACGCAAATTTCGACAATATCGCCGGTTTGACTGTCAGAGCGAAAGTGACCATGGCCGGTGTGAACATTGGCAAGGTCACTGCAATCGATCTGGATCACGATACCTTCACAGGGCGCGTGACGATGGAAGTGAACAAGCGGGTCAACAACCTGCCTTCGGATTCCACGGCTTCCATTCTGACCGCAGGCCTGCTGGGTGAAAAATACATCGGCATCAGTGTCGGTGGCGATGACCAACTGTTGAAAGACGGCGGCACCATCCATGACACCCAGTCCTCGTTGGTACTCGAAGACCTGATCGGTAAATTCCTGCTCAATTCAGTGGGCAAAGACGCCAAATGAGGAGTTTTTTCATGATCTCGATTCTGCGCCGTGGCCTTCTGGTGCTGCTGGCCGCCCTGCCTTTGTTTGCCAATGCAGCGGCGTCCGATGCTTCCGCCCACGACCTGGTTGATCGCACCACCAAGCAATTGCTGGCTGACCTGTCCGCCAACAAGGAAACCTACAAGTCCAATCCGCAAGCCTTTTACGATGCACTTAACGGCATCGTTGGCCCGGTCATCGACGCTGACGGCATCTCCAAAAGCATCATGACCGTGAAGTATTCGCGCAATGCGTCCCCGGCGCAGATGCAACGCTTCCAGGAAAACTTCAAGCGCAGCCTGATTCAGTTCTATGGCAACGCGCTGCTTGAGTACAACAACCAGGGCATCACTGTGTCCCCTGCCAAGCAGGAAGGTGCTGATCGCACCTCCGTCGACATGTCGGTCAAAGGCAACAATGGCGCGGTCTACCCTGTTTCCTACACCCTCGTCAAAATCGGCGGTGAGTGGAAAGTGCGTAACGTGATCATCAACGGCATCAATATCGGCAAGCTGTTCCGCGATCAGTTCGCTGACGCCATGCAGCGCAACGGTAACGACCTGGACAAAACCATCGACGGCTGGGCTGGCGAAGTCGCCAAGGCCAAGCAGACCTCGGAAGCCTCCAGCGACAAGGTTGTCAAATGAGTCAAGCGTCCGTCACTGCCGCTGGCGGCGGAGAGCTGATGCTCTCCGGCGTGATCGACTATCGGACCGGCCCCGCCTTGCGTGAGCAGGGCGCGGCGCTGATCAAGGCAAGCACTGCTCCGGCGCTGACACTGGATTGCTCCGGTGTCGAAAAGTCCAGCAGTGTCGGCCTTTCATTGCTCCTCGCCTTCATGCGGGATGCTCAGGCGGCGGGCAAGTCAGCCACCGTCCGGGCGTTGCCAGAAGACATGCAGGAAATCGCCAAAGTCTCTGAGTTGACCGAGCTGTTGCAGCACCATTAATTGCTTTCATCGATCAAGCCCCTCGTCCGTCCCTTGCAAAGTAGGGTTCGCAACGAGAGGGCTTTTTTGTATGATGGCCGACCCGCGCGCGTAGGGCGCCGATAGAGGTTAAGCATGCAGGCCGTAGAAGTTAAAAGCTTCCTGGAAGCTAAGTTGCCAGACATCCAGGTCGAAGTTGAAGGCGAAGGCTGTAATTTCCAGCTGAACCTGATCAGCGACGAACTGGCCGCACTGAGCCCGGTCAAGCGCCAGCAGCAGATCTACACGCATTTGAACCCATGGATCGCCGATGGCAGTATCCACGCGGTCACCATGAAATTTTTCAGCCGCGCTGCATGGGCCGAGCGCACCTGAGCCAAAACGGCGTCGAGATTCCAATGGATAAACTGATTATTACTGGCGGCATTCGTCTTGATGGCGAAATCCGCATCTCCGGGGCAAAGAACTCTGCCCTGCCGATTCTCGCAGCCACGCTGCTGGCTGATGGTCCTGTGACCGTCGCCAACCTGCCGCATCTGCACGACATCACCACCATGATCGAGCTGTTCGGTCGCATGGGCATCGAGCCGATCATCGACGAGAAGCTCAGCGTCGAGATCGATCCTCGCACCATCAAGACCCTGGTCGCACCGTACGAACTGGTGAAAACCATGCGTGCGTCGATCCTCGTCCTCGGCCCTATGGTTGCCCGTTTCGGTGAAGCCGAAGTGGCATTGCCTGGTGGTTGCGCCATCGGTTCGCGGCCGGTCGATCTGCACATCCGTGGTCTTGAAGCCATGGGCGCGATCATCGACGTCGAAGGCGGTTACATCAAGGCCAAGGCGCCGGAAGGCGGCCTCCGCGGTGCGCACTTCTTCTTCGACACCGTCAGCGTCACCGGTACCGAGAACATCATGATGGCCGCTGCCCTGGCCAACGGCCGCAGCGTCCTGCAAAACGCCGCCCGTGAACCTGAAGTCGTCGACCTGGCGAACTTCATCAACGCGATGGGCGGTAAAGTCTCTGGCGCCGGCACCGACACCATCACCATCGACGGCGTCAAACGCCTGGGTTCGGCGACCTATCGCGTCATGCCCGACCGTATCGAAACCGGCACCTATCTGGTGGCCGCGGCTGCGACCGGCGGCCGTGTGAAACTCAAGGACACCGATCCGACAATTCTCGAAGCGGTTCTCGAGAAGCTGCGTGAAGCCGGTGCCGAGATCACGACCGGCAGCAATTGGATCGAGCTGGATATGCACGGCAAACGTCCGAAAGCGGTCAACGTGCGCACTGCGCCATACCCGGCTTTCCCGACTGACATGCAGGCCCAGTTCATCTCGCTGAATGCCATTGCCGAGGGTACCGGGACGGTCATCGAAACCATCTTCGAAAACCGCTTCATGCACGTGTATGAAATGCACCGCATGGGCGCGCAGATTCAGGTCGAGGGCAACACCGCTATCGTCACCGGCTGCACCAAGCTCAAAGGCGCGCCAGTGATGGCGACCGACCTGCGTGCTTCGGCGAGCCTGGTCATTTCGGCGCTGGTTGCCGAAGGTGACACGCTGATCGACCGCATCTACCACATCGACCGTGGTTACGAATGCATCGAAGAAAAACTGCAGATGCTGGGCGCGAAGATCCGTCGCGTTCCGGGCTAGTCAGCTGCTGCGCGTTTGCCCGGGTCGATGAGATCGACCTGGGCAACGTGTCTGGCCATCGCGCCATGACTTTCTGATTCGTTCCCTGCGGCTTCTTGAGCCGCAGGCTGTCGGGCGCCAGTTGCGACCCGGCACGCGCTGCTGATAAGGACTGACGTTTCCCATGTTGACCATCGCACTGTCCAAGGGCCGTATCCTCGACGACACCTTGCCGCTGCTCGCTGCGGCGGGCATCGTGCCGACCGAGAATCCGGACAAGAGCCGCAAGCTGATCATCCCAACGACGCAGCCCGATGTGCGCCTGCTGATCGTGCGCGCCACCGACGTGCCGACCTATGTCGAGCATGGCGCTGCAGATCTCGGCGTTGCGGGCAAGGACGTCCTGATGGAATACGGCGGTCAAGGGCTGTACGAGCCCCTCGACCTGCAAATCGCCCAGTGCAAGTTGATGACCGCAGGCGCGGTCGGCGCCGTCGAACCCAAGGGGCGGCTGCGTGTTGCAACCAAGTTCGTCAATGTTGCCAAGCGCTACTACGCCGAACAAGGCCGTCAGGTCGACATCATCAAACTGTATGGCTCCATGGAGCTTGCGCCGCTTGTGGGCCTGGCCGACAAGATCATCGACGTCGTCGACACCGGCAACACGCTGCGGGCCAACGGCCTCGAACCCCAGGACATGATTGCCCACATCAGCTCGCGTCTGGTGGTGAACAAGGCATCCATGAAAATGCAGCACGCCCGTATCCAGTCGCTGATCGACACCCTGCGCACAGCCGTGGAGTCGCGACACCGCGGTTGACTGAATCGCGTGACCTTCAACAGGATCACGCCCAGCTATCCGTGTCATAGCCAAATTTCTCAGGTGCCCGCGCGGATGGCTTGCTAGCTTAGGCATCTGCCTATCCTTGCAACTGACATAGCCACCTGAGAAATCGCCATCATTGAGGCCCACGCTATGACCATTCCCAACGCTATTCGCCGACTCAACGCTGCCGATCCGGATTTCGCCCGTCATCTGGATCATCTGCTGAGCTGGGAAAGTGTGTCTGACGACTCGGTCAATGAGCGTGTGCTGGACATCATCAAGAACGTGCGCGAGCGCGGTGATGCGGCCCTGGTGGAATACACCCGCCGCTTCGACGGCCTGGACGTTGCGTCAATGGCGGACCTGATTCTGCCGCGTGAGCGCCTGGAGCTTGCACTGACCCGCATCACGCCGGACCAGCGTCAGGCCCTCGAAAAAGCAGCCGACCGGGTGCGCAGTTACCACGAGCGGCAGAAGCAGGATTCCTGGAGCTACACCGAAGCCGACGGCACCGTCCTCGGCCAGAAAGTCACTCCTCTGGACCGCGCCGGCCTTTACGTGCCGGGCGGTAAAGCGTCTTACCCGTCTTCAGTGTTGATGAACGCCATTCCCGCCAAAGTGGCTGGTGTGGGCGAAGTGGTCATGGTCGTGCCGACCCCGCGCGGTGAGCTCAACGAGCTGGTACTGGCGGCGGCCTGCATCGCCGGCGTCGATCGGGTATTCACCATCGGCGGCGCGCAGGCGGTTGCGGCGCTGGCCTATGGCACTGAAAGCGTTCCACAGGTGGACAAAGTCGTCGGGCCGGGCAACATCTATGTGGCCACCGCCAAGCGTCATGTGTTCGGTCAGGTGGGCATCGACATGATCGCCGGCCCGTCGGAGATTCTGGTGGTGTGCGACGGCCAGACCGACCCGGACTGGATCGCCATGGACCTGTTCTCTCAGGCCGAGCACGACGAAGACGCCCAGGCGATTCTGGTCAGCCCGGATGCGGAATTCCTTGATCGCGTCGCGGCCAGCATCGCCAGACTGATGCCGACGATGGAGCGCGCGGAAATCATCCAGACCTCGATCAATGGCCGCGGCGCCTTGATCAAAGTAGCCGACATGACTCAGGCGATTGAAGTCGCCAACCGGATTGCGCCGGAGCACCTGGAGTTATCGGTGGCCGACCCTGAGGCCTGGCTGCCGCAGATTCGCCACGCCGGCGCGATCTTCATGGGCCGCCACACGTCCGAAGCGCTGGGCGACTACTGCGCAGGTCCCAACCACGTGTTGCCGACTTCGGGCACTGCACGGTTCTCGTCGCCGCTGGGCGTGTACGATTTTCAGAAACGCTCGTCGATCATTTTCTGCTCGGAGCAGGGCGCGTCCGAACTGGGCAAAACGGCCTCTGTGCTGGCGCGCGGCGAGTCATTGACCGCCCATGCCCGCAGCGCCGAATACCGCATCGTCGACACCGAACAAGAGGGCAACTGAGCATGAGTAAATTCTGGAGTCCCTTCGTCAACGACCTGGTGCCTTATGTGCCGGGCGAGCAGCCCAAGCTGACCAAACTGGTGAAGCTCAACACCAACGAAAACCCCTATGGCCCGTCGCCCAAAGCGATCGAGGCCATGCGTGCTGCGGTCAGTGACGAGCTGCGCCTGTATCCCGACCCCAACAGTGACGTGCTGAAGCAAGCCGTAGCGCGTTATTACGGCGTCGACGCCAATCGGGTGTTCCTCGGCAACGGCTCGGACGAGGTGCTGGCCCACGCCTATAACGCGTTCTTCCGACAGGAGAAACCGCTGCTGTTCCCGGACATCAGCTACAGCTTCTATCCGGTGTACTGCGGCCTGTATGGCGTCGACTATGAGGCCGTGCCGCTGGACGAGCAGTTTCAAATTCGCGTCGAAGATTACGCGCGTCCCAATGGCGGCATCATTTTCCCGAACCCAAATGCACCCACCGGCTGCCTGTTGGCACTCGATGCCGTCGAGCAGATCCTCAAGAACAGTTCGGATTCGGTGGTGATCGTCGACGAGGCGTACATCGACTTCGGCGGCGAAACCGCGATTAGCCTGGTGGAGCGCTATCCGAACCTGCTGGTCACCCAGACGCTGTCCAAGTCGCGCTCCCTCGCCGGGTTGCGAGTGGGCCTTGCGGTGGGGCATCCCGACCTGATCGAAGCGCTGGAACGGGTCAAGAACAGCTTCAACTCGTATCCGCTGGACCGTATGGCTATCGTGGGCGCTGCAGCGGCATTCGATGACCGTGAGTACTTCGAGCGCACCTGCCAGCGCGTGATTGCCAGCCGTGAAGCGCTTGTCGAGCAGTTGGAGGGCAAGGGCTTTGAAGTGCTGCCCTCGGCCGCGAATTTCATCTTCGCCCGTCACCCTCAGCATGACGCTGCCGGACTGGCAGCCAAGGTACGGGAACAGGGCGTGATCGTGCGTCACTTCAAACAAACGCGTATCGCGCAGTTCCTGCGCATCACCATTGGCACGCCTGAACAGAATCAGGCGCTGGTGGAGGCGTTGGGAGATTTGTCGAGCTGAGTTGACGGTTGCTTAACGGCAACCGATCAATTTTCCGCCGCAGGCGCCGTTGTCTGCGGTGGCCTCACGCCCACTTCGGCGGTCAGTTTCAATTCCTTGCCATTGCGCATGACCTGAATGGTGATCTTGTCGGTCGGCTTGGTGCGCGCCACCTGATTCATGGAGCGGCGCCCGTCGCCGGCTGGCTCGCCGTTGATGCTCAAGATCACATCACCCAGTTGCAGTCCGGCCTTCTGCGCCGGGCCGTCGCGGAAAATCCCGGCGACTACGATGCCCGGACGATCCTTCAGCCCGAACGATTCCGACAGCTCCTGGGTCAATGGCTGTACTTCGATACCCAACCATCCGCGAATCACCTGACCGTGCTCGATGATCGACTTCATCACCTCCAGCGCCAGCTTGGTGGGAATCGCAAAACCAATGCCCTGGGATCCACCGGATTTGGAGAAGATCGCCGTGTTGATCCCGGTCAGGTTGCCGTTAGCGTCCACCAGCGCGCCGCCCGAGTTGCCGGGGTTGATCGCCGCGTCGGTCTGAATGAAGTCTTCGTAGGTGTTGAGGCCCAACTGATTTCGCCCGGTGGCACTGATGATGCCCATGGTCACGGTCTGACCGACGCCAAACGGGTTACCGATCGCCAATGCAACGTCGCCGATGCGGATGGAATCCGAACGGCCAAGGGTAATGGAAGGCAGATTTTTCAGGTCAATCTTGAGGACCGCAAGATCGGTCTCCGGGTCGCTGCCGACCACTTTGGCAATGGTCTCGCGGCCGTCCTTGAGCGCCACGACAATCTGGTCGGCGCCCGAGGTGACGTGGTTGTTGGTCAGCAAATAGCCTTCCGGACTCATGATCACGGCCGATCCCAGGCTCGACTGCATGCGCTTTTGTTTAGGCAGGTTGTCGCCGAAGAAACGACGAAACTGCGGGTCGTCGAACAGCGGATGGTTGGGCTTATTGTTGTTATTGACCATCTTGGTCGTGTACAGATTGGCCACGGCCGGGGCGGCGTTGCTGACGGCGTCCGCGTAAGACACCGGACCCTGTTGCACGAAGGCCTGCTGGGGCGCTTGTTGCAGGTTCACGTCCTGGCTTGGAAGCCCGACCCACTCGGGGTATCGCTGGATAATCAATAAAGCGATTAGCACACCAGCGAGCAAGGGCCAGCCGAGAAAACGCAGCGCTTTGAACATTGAGCGGAGTCCTGAAGGTAGAAGCGCCTAGCTGCGCCATAATGGGCGGCATTATACGAGGACCGACACGGTCTGGACTGCATATTTAGGAGACTTTTATGGCCGTTGCCCTGAGCACCCTGGTGGAAGAAGCGGACCGCTATCTCGGTAGCGCGCGGATTCAGGATTATTGCCCCAATGGCCTGCAGGTCGAGGGTCGGCCGCAGGTCAGGCGGATCGTCTCCGGTGTTACGGCGAGTCAAGCGTTGCTCGACGCGGCGGTGGAGGCCAACGCCGATCTGGTGCTGGTGCATCACGGGTATTTCTGGAAGGGCGAAAATCCCTGCATCACCGGCATGAAGCAGCGTCGCCTGAAGACGCTGCTCAAGCACGACATCAGTCTGCTGTCCTATCACTTGCCCCTTGACCTTCACGCCGACGTGGGAAATAACGTTCAGTTGGCCCGGCAACTGGAGATCACTGTCGAAGGCCCGCTGGACCCGGACAATCCACGCATCGTCGGGCTGGTGGGCTCACTCAGCGAGGCCATGACCCCACGGGATTTCGCCCACCGCGTGCAGACAGCATTGGGACGCGAGCCGCTGCTGATCGAAGGCGACGGCATGATTCGCCGGGTCGGCTGGTGCACCGGAGGCGGGCAGGGCTACATCGATCAGGCCGTGCTGGCCGGCGTGGACCTGTATTTGAGCGGTGAAGCGTCCGAGCAGACCTTTCACAGTGCGCGGGAAAACGGCATCAGTTTCATTGCCGCCGGTCATCACGCCACCGAGCGCTACGGGGTGCAGGCACTGGGTGATTACCTGGCACGCCGCTTTGCCCTGGAGCATCTGTTCATCGACTGCCCGAACCCGATTTAGCGTGCCTGCGCGTCCAAAGCCTGAGCTATATGGATAGATCGTTTCGATCTATCCACGCCGCTGAATAGAATCAGGGCCCATGATAAAGTGCCTCGCTCGATAGAGCCCGCAGGCTCTCCCTACACGTACGTTATCCCGTGAGTAACCATGGTAGACAAACTGACGCATCTGAAACAGCTGGAGGCGGAAAGCATCCATATCATCCGCGAGGTCGCTGCCGAGTTCGATAACCCGGTGATGCTGTACTCCGTCGGTAAAGACTCTGCCGTGATGCTGCATCTGGCGCGCAAGGCCTTCTTTCCGGGCAAGCTGCCGTTCCCGGTGATGCACGTCGACACCCGCTGGAAATTCCAGGAGATGTACCGCTTCCGCGACAAGATGGTCGAGGACATGGGCCTGGACCTCATCGTGCACGTGAACCCGGAGGGCGTCGCGCAGGGTATCAACCCGCTGACCCACGGCAGCTCGAAGCACACCGATATCATGAAAACCCAGGGTCTCAAGCAGGCCCTCGACAAGCACGGCTTCGATGCCGCGTTCGGCGGCGCCCGTCGTGACGAAGAGAAATCCCGCGCCAAAGAGCGCGTGTATTCCTTCCGCGACACCAAGCACCGCTGGGACCCGAAAAACCAGCGTCCCGAGCTGTGGAACGTCTACAACGGCAACGTCAACAAAGGCGAGTCGATCCGCGTGTTCCCGCTCTCCAACTGGACCGAGCTGGACATCTGGCAGTACATCTACCTCGAAGGTATCCCGATCGTCCCGCTGTACTTCGCCGCCGAGCGCGAAGTCATCGAGATGAACGGCACGTGGATCATGATCGACGACGATCGCCTGCGTAATCACCTGTCCGACGAGGACAAGAAGCGCATCGTCAAGAAAAAGGTCCGCTTCCGCACACTGGGCGACTACCCGTTGACGGGCGCTGTCGAGTCCGAGGCCACCAGCCTCACCGACATCATTCAGGAAATGCTCCTGACGCGAACTTCCGAGCGCCAGGGCCGGGTCATCGACCACGATGGCGCAGGCTCGATGGAAGAAAAGAAACGTCAGGGTTATTTCTAACAAGCAGCCGCAAGCTTCAAGTGGCAAGCTCTAAGCAAAAGCGAATACGAGGTGATCGAAATGGATTTCGAGCGACTTGTGGTTTGGCAAAGAGCCAAAGCACTAGCTGTCATGATTTACAAGGAGCTGGCTGCATGCAGAGATCTGGCTTTCAAGAGCCAGATCACACGCTCAGCTTTGTCAGTGCCCAGCAATATCGCGGAAGGCATGGAGCGTTACACAGCAAAGGATAAGTGCCGGTTTTTATGGATAGCGAAAGCGTCCTGCGGTGAGTTGAGAACCCAGCTCATCGTGGGTAAAGAAATCGGCTACATCTCCGAGTCACTTGCTGCCGCTTGGATAATTGAAACCCGCGAGCTTTCAAAAATGCTATGCGGGCTGATCAACAAAATTTCTGACTAGCTGTATGCCGACGAGCTTGCCGCTTGAAGCTTACAGCTTGGAGCTTGAACCCAATGAGCCATCAATCTGAATTGATCAGCGAGGACATCCTCGCCTATCTGGGCCAGCACGAACGCAAGGAAATGCTGCGCTTCCTGACCTGTGGCAACGTCGACGACGGCAAGAGCACGTTGATCGGGCGTCTGCTGCACGACTCCAAGATGATCTATGAAGATCACCTGGAAGCCATCACCCGTGATTCGAAAAAATCCGGCACCACGGGCGACGAAGTCGATCTGGCATTGCTGGTCGACGGCCTGCAGGCCGAGCGCGAGCAGGGCATCACCATCGATGTCGCCTACCGTTACTTCTCCACCGCCAAGCGCAAGTTCATCATCGCCGACACCCCCGGTCATGAGCAGTACACCCGCAACATGGCCACCGGTGCGTCCACCTGTGACCTGGCGATCATTCTGGTCGACGCCCGCTACGGCGTGCAGACCCAGACCAAGCGCCACAGTTACATCGCCTCGTTGCTGGGCATCAAGCACATCGTGGTCGCCATCAACAAGATGGACCTCAATGGCTTCGACGAGACCATCTTCGAGCAGATCAAGGCCGATTACCTGGCGTTCGCCGACCGCATCGCGCTGAAGCCGACAACGATGGAATTCGTGCCGATGTCAGCCCTCAAGGGCGACAACGTGGTCAACCGAAGCGAGCGTTCGCCGTGGTACACCGGCAAGTCGCTGATGGAGATTCTCGAAACTGTCGAGATCGCCAACGACCGCAATTTCACCGACCTGCGTTTCCCGGTGCAGTACGTCAACCGTCCTAACCTGAACTTCCGCGGTTTCGCCGGCACCCTTGCCAGCGGCATCGTGCACAAGGGCGACGAAGTCGTTGTGCTGCCGTCCGGCAAGAGCAGCCGGGTGAAATCCATCGTCACCTTCGAAGGTGAGCTGGAGCATGCGGGCCCGGGTCAGGCGGTGACGCTGACCATGGAAGACGAGATCGACATCTCCCGTGGCGACCTGCTGGTGCATGCCGACAATGTCCCTCAGGTGGCCGACGCCTTCGACGCCATGCTGGTGTGGATGGCCGAAGAGCCGATGCTGCCGGGCAAGAAATACGACATCAAACGCGCCACGTCCTACGTGCCGGGTTCGATTGCCAGCATCACCCATCGTGTTGACGTGAACACCCTGGAAGAAGGCCCGGCCAGTTCGCTGCAGCTGAATGAAATCGGCCGCGTGAAGATTGCACTGGACGCGCCGATTGCCCTCGACGGCTACGACAGCAACCGCACCACAGGCGCGTTCATCGTCATCGACCGTTTGACCAACGGCACCGTGGCGGCGGGCATGATCATCGCCAAACCGGTGGTTGCAGGTGGCGGTAATCATCACGGCGCGCTGGCACATGTTTCGACAGAAGAACGCGCTCAGCGCTTCGGCCAGAAACCGGCGACCGTGCTGTTCAGCGGTTTGTCGGGTGCGGGCAAGAGCACGCTGGCATATGCCGTGGAGCGCAAGCTTTTCGACATGGGCCGTGGGGTGTTCGTCCTTGATGGCCAGAATCTGCGCCACGACCTCAACAAGGGCTTGCCGCATGATCGCGCCGGTCGCACCGAGAACTGGCGTCGTGCTGCCCATGTTGCGCGTCAGTTCAACGAAGCGGGCCTGCTGACCTTGGCGGCGTTCGTCGCGCCGGACGCGGGCGGTCGGCAGAATGCCAAGGCCCTGATCGGCGATGATCGACTGATCACCGTGTACGTTCAGGCGTCGCCGCAAGTCTGCCGCGAGCGTGACCCTCAGGGGCTCTACGCCGCCGGCAAGGACAACATCCCGGGTGAATCCTTCCCGTATGACGTCCCGCTGGATGCCGACCTGGTCATCGACACGCAGTCGCTGAATGTCGAAGAAAGCGTCAAGCAAGTGCTGGATCTGCTGCGGACCCGCGGCGTGATCTAAACGCTGTTCGCTGCACAAAAAACCCGCCCGTGATGGCGGGTTTTTTGTTGCCCGGCCATGGACCACCATTTTGGATGAAAACACCGGTTCGCCAGCAAGCCGGCTCCTACGGATTGGGGTCGGTCGCAGATGGGGGGCCTGGGGCAATTCCAGTGTAGGAGCGCGCTTGCCCGCGAAGGCGTGGTGTCAGACACATCCATACCGACTGACACACCATCTTCGCGGGAAAGCGCGCGCCTGCATTGATCCGTCGTCGTATCGGGATGACATGGCTGGCGTTGAACTCGTACATACCGGATTCCCTTGAGCCGAACGGCCACAAAAAAGCCCGCCTCTGATCACCTCAGGGGCGGGCTTTTGGTGAAGCGTGAGCGCTTACTTCTTCAAACCGTAATGCTCATCCAGCATGCCGGGGGAGTCGGGCGACTTGGGCGCGTAGTCCTTCGGCGGTTCAGCGGCAGTGCGCGGTGGCGTCAGGCGATCGCGGTGTGGATGGAGCGCGTCCGGGTGCAGCGCGGCCAACAGGCGTTGACGGGTGATGTCGTCGGTGGCCAGACGGTTGGCGCCTTCGGCCAGATGCTCCTGAACATCGTGGTAGCTTTGCGACAGCTTCTGCACCAGATTGGCCGTGCTGTTGAAGTGAGTGATCACCTCGTTCTGATAGGTGTCGAAACGCTCCTGAACGTCATCCAGCTGGCGCTGAGTCCCGTTAGGCACGGCATTGGGCAGCGCGCGCGCCACGAAGAAACCGATGATCACACCAACCACAAGGGCGATGGTCGGCAGCAACCAAACTAAGAGCGAGTAATCCACGAGTCCTTCCTCTATAAACGGCTTTGCTTTACGTTAACGGCTCGAACCTGCGCTGTATAGCGGCGACGCGTCGCCAGCATGCCAGCCACAGACAATCAGCTAGACGAGTCGACCCAATTGAAGGTCACGGAGTTCATTCTTGCTCATGCGTGAGACCCCTGTATTCATCGACGGCCCGGTGGGCCAACTCGAAGCCTTGTACCTCGATCTGGACGAGCCCAAGGGCATCGCGCTGATATGCCATCCTAACCCGGTTCAGGGCGGCACTATGCTCAATAAAGTGATCTCGACTCTGCAGCGCACCGCGCGTGATGCCGGTCTGATCACCTTGCGCTTCAACTATCGCGGCGTTGGTGCCAGCGCCGGCAGCTCTGACATGGGCGAGGGCGAAGTCGACGACGCACAGGCGGCGGCCAACTGGCTGCGCGACAAACATCCCGACCTGCCCATGACATTGCTGGGATTTTCCTTCGGCGGTTTCGTGGCGGCGACCCTGGGCGGGCGCCTTGAGGCCGAGGGCGGAACCTTGAAGCATCTGTTCATGGTCGCGCCTGCCGTGATGCGGATCGCCAATGTGGATGCCCTGGCTCAGAAGGGCGCTTTGACGATCATTCAGCCCGACACCGACGAAGTCGTTGACCCACAACTCGTATACGACTGGTCTGACAAACTCCCGCGCCCCCATGAGCTGCTGAAAGTGGCAGAATGCGGGCACTTTTTTCACGGCAAGCTGACCGATCTCAAGGATCTGATTCTGCCGCGCCTTTCGAATTGATCGCAGCACCCAAAATAAGCGACTAGCCATGACCACTCGTATCCTGACCGGTATCACCACCACCGGCACGCCGCACCTGGGCAACTACGCCGGCGCCATCCGCCCGGCCATCATTGCCAGCCGCCAGAGCGACGCCGACTCTTTCTACTTTCTGGCTGACTACCACGCGCTGATCAAATGCGATGACCCGCTGCGCATTCAGCGCTCGCGCCTGGAAATCGCTGCGACCTGGCTCGCAGCAGGGTTGGACGTCGATCGCGTGACGTTCTATCGCCAGTCCGACATTCCGGAAATCCCCGAACTGACCTGGCTGCTCACCTGCGTGGCCGGCAAAGGTCTGCTCAATCGCGCCCACGCCTACAAGGCCTCGGTGGACAAGAATGTCGAAGCCGGCGAAGACCCGGACGCCGGCATCACCATGGGGCTGTTCAGCTATCCGGTGCTGATGGCCGCCGACATCCTGATGTTCAACGCCCATCAAGTGCCGGTCGGTCGCGATCAGATCCAGCACGTCGAAATGGCGCGCGACATCGGTCAGCGCTTCAATCACCTGTTCGGCAACGGCAAAGAGTTCTTCGTGATGCCGGAAGCGCTGATCGAAGAAAGCGTCGCGACCCTGCCTGGCCTGGACGGCCGCAAGATGTCGAAAAGCTACGACAACACCGTCCCGCTGTTCACCAGCGCCAAAGACATGAAAGAAGCGATCTCGCGCATCGTCACTGACTCGCGCCTGCCGGGCGAGGCCAAGGATCCGGACACCTCGCACCTGTTCACGCTGTACCAGGCATTCGCCAGCAAGGAGCAAGGCGACGAGTTCCGCACCGACCTGTTACAGGGATTGGGTTGGGGTGATGCCAAGCAGCGCCTGTTCCAGTTGCTGGACGCCGAACTGGGCGAAGCACGCGAGCATTACCATCGCCTGATCGAGCGGCCAGCCGACCTGGAAGACATCCTGCAAGCGGGCGCCGAGAAGGCCCGTCGTGTGGCCACGCCGTTTCTGGGCGAGCTGCGCGAAGCGGTCGGCCTGCGGTCATTCCGCACCGCCGAGCAAACCGTCACGGCGACCAGGAAAAAGGCCAGCAAAGGCCCGCGCTTCGTCAGTTTCCGTGAAGACGACGGCAGTTTCCGCTTTCGGCTGCTGACGGCCGATGGCGAGGAACTGCTGCTGTCGCGCCACTTCGCAGACGGCAAAGCGGCCGGTGCCGTGACCAAACAGCTGCAGCAGGGCGGTGCGCTGGACATCCGGACCGAAGGCGATGCCTTCACCCTGTGGCTGAGTGATGCCTGTGTCGCCGACAGCCCGGCGTTCGACGATGCCGCCGCCCGTGACGCTGCGATCGAGAGCCTGAAACTGGCGCTCGCGCCACAACAGGATTAATTGCCATTCCAATGGGCCGTCGCTACAGTGACGGCCCGTTTTTGCTCCCTTGCAAGCGACTATGACCCCTCTAGAACGATACCAAGCTGACCTGAAGCGTCCGGACTTTTTCCACGACGCCGCGCAAGAGAATGCAGTGCGCCATTTGCAGCGTCTGTACGACGATCTGGTCGCCGCCCATGACCGCAAGCCGGGATTGCTGGGCAAGCTGTTCGGCAAGAAAGAAGCCCCGATTGTGAAGGGGCTGTATTTCTGGGGCGGCGTGGGCCGGGGCAAGACCTATCTGGTCGACACCTTCTTCGAAGCGCTGCCGTTTGAAGACAAGACCCGCACGCACTTCCACCGCTTCATGAAGCGCGTCCACGAGGAGATGAAAAACCTCAAGGGCGAGAAGAACCCGCTGACGCTTATCGCCAAGCAGTTTTCCGAAGAAGCGCGGGTGATCTGTTTCGACGAATTCTTTGTATCGGACATTACCGACGCGATGATCCTCGGCACACTGATGGAAGAGCTGTTCAAGAACGGCGTGACCCTGGTCGCGACCTCGAACATCGTCCCGGACGGCCTCTACAAGGACGGTCTGCAGCGTGCGCGTTTCCTGCCGGCGATTGCCCTGATCAAGCAGAACACCGAGATCGTCAACGTCGACAGCGGTGTCGACTATCGGCTGCGTCACCTGGAGCAAGCCGAGCTGTTCCACTTCCCGCTGGACGAAGCGGCAGAGGAGAGCCTGCGCAAGAGCTTCCGTGCGCTGACCCCGGAATGCACCAAGGCCATCGAGAACGATGTGCTGATCATCGAGAATCGGCAGATCAAGGCGATCCGTACCTGCGACGACGTGGCGTGGTTCGACTTCCGTGAGCTGTGCGACGGCCCGCGTAGCCAGAACGATTACATCGAACTCGGCAAGATCTTCCATGCGGTGCTGCTCAGCGGCGTGGAGCAGATGAGCGTGACCACTGACGACATCGCGCGTCGGTTCATCAACATGGTCGACGAGTTCTACGACCGCAACGTCAAGTTGATTATCTCGGCGGAAGTCGAATTGAAAGACCTGTACACCGGCGGCCGTTTGAACTTCGAATTCCAGCGCACGCTGAGCCGGTTGCTGGAAATGCAGTCCCACGAATTCCTGTCGCGGGCGCATAAGCCCTAGCCAGCAGCTGCAAGCTTCAAGCGGTAAGCTGCAAGAGGTCATGTGGACGACTTGCAGCTTGAAACTTGCCGCTTGAAGCTGATTCTAGGCCGCCTGCTGAAACTGCTGCCGGTACTGGTTCGGTGACAGGTCGGTGTGTTGACGGAACAGCCGCGCGAAGAAGCTGGCGTCGTCGTAGCCCACTTCATAGCTGATGGTCTTGATGCTCTTGCGTGAGCCCGACAGCAAGCCCTTTGCTGTCTCGATGCGCAGGCGTTGCAGGTAATGCAGCGGCTTGTCGCCCGTTGCGGTCTGGAACCGGCGCATGAAGTTGCGGATGCTCATGCCATGCTCGCGTGCCACATCCTCGAAACGAAATTTGTCGGCGAAGTGCTCTTCGAGCCAGTGCTGGATCTGCAGAATGATCACGTCCTGGTGCAGTTTCTGCCCGCCAAAACCAATCCGTCCCGGTGCATAACTGCGCTGCACTTCATAGAGAATGTCGCGGGCGACGGTCTGCGCGACATGGGCGCCGCAGAAGCGCTCGATCAGGTAGATGTACAGATCACACGCTGAAATCGTGCCGCCTGCGCAATACAGATTATCGGCATCGGTCAGGTGCTTTTCCTGATTCAACAGCACGTTCGGAAAACGCTCGGCGAATTCGTTGAAGAACCGCCAGTAGGTGGTCGCTTCCTTGCCGTCGAGCAACCCCGCATCCCCAAGCCAGAACACACCGCTGGCTTCACCGCAGAGCACGGCACCGCGCGCATGTTGCTCACGCAGCCACGGCAGTATTTGCGGATAGCGCTCGCGCAGGGTGTCGAAATCTTCGACGAAAGCGGGAAGGATGATGATATCGCTGTGTTCAAGCACACCGTCTACAGGGATGACGACGTCGCTGAAACTGCGGACTTCCTTGCCGTCAGGGCTGACCAATCGGGTTTCGAAGGCCGGCTTGAAGCCCTGTCCCAACTGCTTGCCGTAGCGCAGGCTGGCGAGGTGAAAGAAGTCTTTGGCTTGCATGAGCGTGGAGGCAAAAATTCCATCGATCGCAAGAATGCTGACACGCCGCAACGGCGTGTTGGGTTGGATAGACATAGTCTTTTGTTCTTATATGGGAAAGTGGTCAATCAACGGCGTGATCGTCTTATTTTTTGTCGGATGTGTCCAGTGTCGCCGTCAAACGACGGCGCCTACGCTCTTCTGAGGTTTTGTCCGACAATCCTTCACGCCAGGTGCCCCATGCTCGCCAGAACACTCTTCAGCTCAGAGCACGAACTCTTTCGCAACAGCGTCCGCAAGTTCTTCGAACAGCATGCGGTGCCGTTCCATGCCCAGTGGGAAAAGCAGGGCCATATCGACCGTACCTTGTGGAACCGAGCGGGGGAGCAGGGCATGTTGTGTTCGCACCTGCCCGAAGAGTACGGCGGCATGGGCGCGGATTTCCTCTACACCACGGTGGTGATCGAGGAAATCTCCCGTCTCGGCCTGACCGGTATCGGCTTTTCTCTGCATTCAGACATTGTCGCGCCGTACATCCTGCATTACGGGAGCGAAGCGCTGAAACTCAAGTATTTGCCGAAGCTGGTCTCGGGGGAGCTGGTGACTGCCATCGCGATGACCGAACCAGGAGCAGGGTCCGACCTGCAAGGGGTCAAGACCAGCGCCGTGCTGGATGGCGACGAGTACATCATCAATGGCTCGAAGACCTTCATCACCAACGGGTTTCTCGCGGATCTGGTAATCGTGGTCGCGAAGACCGACCCCAAGGCAGGCGCGAAGGGCACCAGTCTGTTTGTCGTGGAAGCGGGCACGCCGGGCTTTGCGAAAGGCAAGCGCCTGGAGAAGGTCGGGATGAAGGCGCAGGACACGTCGGAATTGTTCTTCCAGGACGTGAGAGTGCCCAGAGAGAACCTGCTGGGTCAGGCCGGGATGGGTTTCGCGTATCTGATGCAGGAACTGCCGCAGGAGCGTCTGACGGTTGCCATCGGCGCCATTGCCTCCGCCGAAGCCGCCTTGCAGTGGACGCTCGATTACACGCGGGAGCGCAAGGCGTTTGGCAAGGCCATCATCGACTTCCAGAACACCCGCTTCAAACTGGCCGAAATCGCCACCGAAGTTCAGATTGGTCGTACGTTCATTGATCGCTGCCTGGAGTTGCACCTGGAAGGGAAGCTGGATGTACCAACGGCGGCCATGGCGAAATACTGGTCAACCGACCTGCAATGCAAGGTGCTGGATGAATGCGTGCAGCTGCATGGCGGCTACGGCTTCATGTGGGAATACCCGATAGCCCGGGCGTGGGCGGATGCACGGGTGCAACGAATTTATGCGGGGACCAATGAGATCATGAAAGAGATCATTGCCCGGTCGCTGTGAAGCTCGACACAGGCCTGTAGGAGCGGGGGGGGGGGGGGGGGGGGGGGGGGGGGGGGGGGGGGGGGGGGGGGGGGGGGGGGGGGGGGGGGGGGGGGGGGGGGGGGGGGGG